>JAFTLM010000416.1 GCA_017455945.1 Clostridia bacterium
CGCAAAAAACCTTCCTAATGAAAGTTTTTTGATGGTTTTGTGCGTTGCCGTTCACTCGTCGGCTGAACACCGACGAGTTTGTTGGGCTGATGGTTGGGAGCTTTAGATTGCTGTCGGAGCGTACTACCGCAGGCGGCTGGGGACCGCCACCCCATCCGCCCTCACGAAGCAGTTACAAGAAAAATGGAGGTGTCGAGCCGACATTTTTCGGTGTGCGACGGATATGTTCGCACAAATTATATTACGTGAACGCCGAAGGCATTCGCCCCCGCCGGTCAGGCGGTAAACTATAATTTATCACATCAATCGAAAATTGTTTTTTTAAAAACTATAGACAATGCCGAAAAAATGTGGTATACTATATTGGTAAAAATATATCTATGAGGCAATCGATGAAATTAATTCCCTTTTATTCCTACGGCATGGAGTCAAACTCTTTCCTTGTGGTAAGCTCGGGACAAGCGGCGCTTATCGATGCGGGCATCTCGGCGGAGCAAGTAACAGAAGCTCTTCAAAAAGAAAACGCCACGCTGAAGTACGTTCTTTTGACCCACGGCCATTTTGACCACACAATATCGGCGGACAAGCTCCGCGACGCTACGGGTGCCGCACTGTTGATACACGAAGCCGACGCCGAAATGCTTATCGACGCTCAAAAAAGTGCGCTGGCGGTGTTCTTCGACAGATACGACACAATCCGCCCCTGCGACCGCACCCTCAAGCACGGCAACAGATTAACAATAGGCTCCGAAACGCTTGAAGTAATACACACCCCCGGACACTCAAAAGGCTCGGTTTGCTACCTGACAAACGGTATGCTTTTTTCGGGAGACACTGTTTTTGCAGAAGGCTTCGGACGCTTCGACCTTTACGGCGGAAGCTTCCGGGAACTGCAACGCTCGCTTTCGGGCTTGAAAGAGCTTGACGGAAAGCTTGAAATCTACCCCGGGCACGGACAACCATCAGAACTAAAAAAGGCGCTTGACCGCCTGAATTTCATATAAACGAAAGGCTTTTTAATATGGATTACAATTATCTTGCAGAATTACTTTTTCCCAATATCAAGACCACGCCCGCCGACATGGAGGAAAGATACCCGGCACGTGAACTTCCCGAAGGAGCCAAGGTAACGCGTTTCGCTCCCAGCCCCACGGGCTTCGTTCACTTCGGAGGTCTTTTCCCTTCCACCGTTGCCGAAAGACTTGCCCACCAATCGGGCGGTGTGTTCTACTTGAGAATTGAAGACACCGACGCCAAGCGTGAGGTAGAGGGAGCGGCAGAGGGGCTTATACGCACTCTCGCCACCTACGGTATCGAGTTTGACGAAGGTGCTATCCTTGACGAAAGCGGAAAGATATCCGATAAGGGCGCGTACGGTCCCTACAAGCAGAGTATGAGAGGCGAAATATATCAGACCTTCGCCAAACAGCTTGTAAGCGAGGGCAAGGCATATCCCTGCTTCACCACCGAAGAAGAGCTTGACGAGCTTCAGCAGATAGATAAAAAGACAGAAATCAAGAACACCGACTGGCAGGCAGAGGCAGAGAAAAAGAAAGCCGAAATGCTGGCACGCCGCAACTTCACAATAGAAGAGGTCGAGGAACACCTCAAGGCAGGACACCCCTTTGTTATAAGAATCCTTGCCGAAGGCAATCCCGACAACAAGATAAAATTCACCGACCTTGTTAAGGGCAATATCGAAATTCCCGAAAACGACGAGGACTTCGTGCTTCTCAAATCCGACGGAATCCCCACATACCACTTTGCTCACGCCGTCGACGACCACCTTATGGGCACCACACACGTAATAAGAGGCGAAGAGTGGCTCCCCAGCCTTGCAAAGCACCTTCAGCTTTTCAGATATCTTGGCTTTAAGACACCCAAGTACATGCATATCTCCCAGATAATGAAGCTTGACGACAACGGCAACAAGAAAAAGCTTTCAAAGCGTGATATGGGCGCTAATATGGACGACTACACACGCATGGGTTACTGCCCCGAGGCGGTTTGCGAGTATATAATGACGCTTCTCAACTCCAACTATGAGGAGTGGCATACTCAGAACGCCGACAAGGGCTACAAGGACTTCCCCTTCAACATCAAAAAGATGTCGGTTTCGGGCTGTCTGTTTGACTTCGACAAGCTTAACGACGTTTCAAAAAACGTGATTTCAAAAATGGACGCCGCGTACGTTACCGAAAAGGTTACCGAATGGGCACTTGAGTTTGACCCCGAATTCGGCAAGGCGTTGGCATCTGATAAGGCTTTTGCCGAAAAGATATTCGCTATCGGACGAGGCGGAAAGAAGCCGAGAAAGGACCTTGCGACATGGGCTGACGCAAAGCCTTATATGGGATTCTTCTACGATGAATTTTTCAAGGTGGAAGACAGCTATCCCGAAAACTTCGACAAAGCCGATATCGCGGCAACTCTTGAAAAGTTCCTTGAGAGCTATGACGAGAAAGACGACATGAACACATGGTTCGACAAGGTAAAGGCTATCGCCGACAGTCTGGGCTTCTCCCCCGATATGAAGGCGTACAAGCAGAATCCCGAGGCGTTCAAGGGTAGCGTTGCCGACACAAGTATGTTTATAAGGGTAGCTGTTACGGGCAAGCAGAACGCCCCCGACCTCTACACGGTAATGCAGATAATCGGCAAGGAAAAGACCGCCGAAAGAATAAACAAAATGATAAACTCGCTTAAATAAGCGGAAAGGACATATAAATTTATGGCAGAGATAAACAGCAACTTTATACACGAAATTATAGATGCAGACCTTACCTCGAATCCCGGTCTTAAGATTCACACACGTTTTCCCCCCGAGCCCAACGGATATCTCCACATCGGCTCGGTAAAGGCTATCTGCATAAACACAGACGTTGCAAATAAGTATAACGGACTTTTCAACCTTCGTTACGACGACACCAACCCCGCCAAGGAATCCGACGAGTTTGTACGCTCTATAAGAGAGGACTTGGAATGGCTTGGGGCGACCCCCACAGGCGGTGTGTTTTACGGCTCCGATTACTTTGGCAAGTGCTACGAGTTCGCCGTACAGCTTATTAAGCAGGGCGACGCCTACGTTTGTGACCTCTCCAAGGACGACCTTGCAGACTACAAGGGCACAGACAGAGCCGTTGCCTCCAAGGAATCTCCCTACCGCAACCGTTCGGTTGAGGAAAACCTTGACCTTTTTGAGCGCATGAAGAACGGCGAGTTTGAGGACGGTGCGCGCACTCTCCGCGCAAAGATTGACCCCTCCTCCGACAACCCCTATCTCCGCGACCCCGTAATCTACAGAATCAAGCACATCCATCACCACCGCCAGGGCGACGAGTGGTGTGTATATCCTATGTACGACTTTGCGCATCCCATTCAGGACGCACTTGAAGGAATCACACACTCCCTCTGCTCCAGCGAGTTCCGTAACCACAGACCGCTTTACGACTGGGTTGTAGATAAAATAGGATTTACACAGAAGCCCCACCAGTGGGAGTTCGGACGTATGAACATCACATACACCGTTATGTCAAAGCGTTACCTTCGCCAGCTCGTTGAAGAAGGTCACGTTGACGGCTGGGACGACCCCAGACTTCCCACACTTTGCGGACTTCGCCGCAGAGGATATACACCGAGTGCACTCTTTACATTCGTCAGAGAAGCGGGCGTTACCAACACCGACCACACGGTTGACATCAGACAGCTTGAGGCTTGCGTGCGTGACGACCTCAATGAAAACGCGCTCCGCCGCATCGGTATCGCTAACCCCATAAAGGTAATTATCGACAACTATCCCGAGGACAAGGAAGAAATGATCTCCCTTCCCAACCACCCCCAGAAACCCGAGCTTGGCACCCGTGAGGTTCCCATGACCCGAGAGGTTTATATTGATGCAGATGACTTTGCCGAGGTTCCGCCTCCCAAGTTCTTCCGTCTCAAGCCCGACGGAGAGGTTCGTCTCATGGGCGGTTATATCATAAAATACGCCGGAATTGAAAAGAATGAGGACGGCAGTATAAAGTGCATCCACGCCACAGCCGACCTTGAAACGGGCAACGGTATGCCCGCAGACGGCAGAAAGATAAAGGGCACTATTCACTGGCTTTCGGCAAAATACGCAAAGCCCGCTACCCTTATGCTTTACGACAGACTTTTCAACATCGAAAACACCGCTGACGTTCCCGAGGGCAAGACCTATCTTGACTTCCTTAACGAAAACTCGCTCACAAAGCTTGAGGGTGCGGTTGTTGAGCCCTCTCTTGAGAATGCGGCAGCAGGTGAAAAGTTCCAGTTCGTACGCTTTGGCTACTTCTGCAAGGACTCAAAGAACGCCGACACCTACAACCGTATAGTTGAACTTAAAGACAGCTTTCCGAAAAAGTAGTGCGGAAGCCCGCACGGGCACAATGCTTCGCACTCACGTCATTATATTTAAGCAAACATGACGGTCGCAATCCGAAAAATGGCACCTGCCGGTGCAGGCAAACGCTTCGCGCTCACGTAATTATATTTAGGCGAACATATTCGTCGCAATCCGAAAAATGGCACCTGCCGGTGCGGGCAAACGCTTCGCGCTCACGTAATTATATTCAGGCGAACATATTCGTCGCAATCCGAAAAATGGCGTCTGAACAACGCCATTTTTCTGTAAAATACAATAAAAGGGGAAACGTATGTTAGAAAAAGTCATTTTAATCTATATCGCGATTATTTCGTTTATCTCCATAATCGTTTGCATATACGACAAGATAGTGTCAAAAAAGAACCGCGTTGAGCTGAGAGTACCCGAAAAGACCTTAATTATTTTGTCTCTGCTCGGCGGCTCGGTGGCAATGTATCTCACAATGCAGATGATACGCCACAAAACAAAACACGCAAAGTTTATGATAGGCATACCGATTATCATAATACTTCACGCGGCTCTGGTGGTTTGTTACTTTTATTTTCTCAAATAGTTTAAAGGAGTTCTGTTATGCGTAAAATAAGCATTGCTTCCTCAATTCTTCATAAAGCAGACGCCAATATAGACGCCGTTTGCAAGATGTACAAGGAAAACGGCATCGACGGAGTTGACTTCGGCTTTGACTGCTACACGGTAAGCAACGGACACCGAGACAGGTTCTTCTCGGGGCAGACAATAGACGAGCTTAAGACATTTTTCACAAAATATAAAGAGGCGTTTGAACGTCACGGAATAACCGTGGTACAGACACACCCGCCCTTCCCTACGGTCAAGTTTGTCAGCAACATTACCAGCGAGACCCTGGAAGAATATAATCTGCGTGCTCTTGATGCGGTCAAAAAGACCATCGAGCTTACGGCGTTCTTTGGCTGTAAGTACGCTGTGGTACATCCCGCCCACGGCGTTCTCGATATGCCTCTTGACGAGCAGAAAAAGGCGAATATGAAATACTACGCCCAGCTTGTTGACGACGCAAGACGCCACGGAGTTACCATATGCCTTGAAAATATGTGGAACAGACGTGACGGCGGTGCGATAGTTGACAGCGCTTGCTCCGATCCGAATGAGGCGGTTGACTATATAGACACGCTGAACGATATGGCAGGCGAAGAGCTTTTTGCCTTCTGCTTTGACGTGGGACACGCAAATCTTACCGGTAAAAATATGAGAAATACCCTCCGAACTCTCGGAAAGCGAGTAAAGGTGCTTCACATTCACGACACCGACAAGGTGGAAGACAAGCACACGCTTCCCTACGCTTACACAGGCAGCAAGGGGCTTTCCGTAACCGACTACGTGGGATTCCTTGCAGGACTCCGTGACATAGGCTACGAGGGAGACGTAAACTTTGAAATAGGAAATGCCTTCAAGGCGTTCCCTGCTCCCACGCACCCCGCACTCTGCGGACTGGTTGCCTCTATAGGAAGATATTTTGAAAGCGAAATCACCCCAAAACAGGTCTAACGCAAAAAGCGCGGAGCTGTCTTAAAGACAGCTCCTTTTTCGCGGCTATAAGGCGACCGCGGAGTGATTCGTCGAAAAAAAGAAAGACGATGGTGTTTAGCCATCGTCTTTCGAATTGTGCCGACTATGTTCGCCCGCCCGCGTGTGGCAAGGCGATTAATACATTCCGCCCATTCCGCCGTTCATGGGTGCGGCGGGTGCGGGATTTTCTTCCTTCTTGTCTGCAACAACAGACTCGGTGGTAAGGATAACGCTTGCGATAGAGGAAGCGTTCTGAAGTGCCGAACGTGTAACCTTTGTGGGGTCAACGATGCCGGCAGCCATCATATCGCAGTATACTTCGTTATATGCGTCAAAGCCGTAGCCGATTTTTCCGCTGTTCACGATCTTATCAACGATAACCGCGCCGTCAAAGCCTGCGTTAGTTGCAATCTGACGAACGGGCTCCTCAAGAGCTTTAACAACGATTCTTACACCTGTCTTCTCGTCGCCCTCGACGGCGTCAATAAGCTTTGCAACCTCGGGAATGATGTTGAGGTAAGCTGTTCCGCCTCCCGCAACGATACCCTCTTCAACAGCAGCCTTTGTAGCGTTGAGAGCGTCCTCAATGCGGAGCTTCTTTTCCTTCATCTCAGCCTCGGTAGCAGCACCCACCTTGATAACGGCTACATCGCCCGAAAGCTTTGCAAGTCTTTCCTGAAGCTTCTCGCGGTCGAAATCGGAGGTTGTTGTCTCGATAGCGTTCTTGATCTGACCGATTCTTGCCTTGATGTCGTCGGGGTTGCCCGCACCGTCAACGATAATGGTGGTTTCCTTGTTAACCTTAACCTGGCGAGCGCGTCCGAGCATGTCAAGAGTAGCTTCCTTAAGGTCGAGACCGATCTCCTCGGAGATAACCTCACCGCCTGTAAGAGTAGCGATATCGCGGAGCATCTCTTTTCTTCTGTCGCCAAAGCCGGGAGCCTTAACCGCAACGCAAGCGAAAGTGCCGCGGAGCTTGTTAAGAACGAGAGTTGTGAGAGCCTCGCCTTCAACGTCCTCAGCAATGATTACAAGCTTCTTGCCGGCCTGAACGATCTGCTCAAGAACGGGGAGAATCTCCTGGATGTTGGAAATTTTCTTATCTGTAATAAGGATGAACGCGTCGTCGATGACAGCCTCCATCTTATCCATGTCTGTAGCCATGTAGGGAGAGAGGTAACCGCGGTCGAACTGCATACCCTCAACAACCTCGGAGTATGTGTCAGCCGACTTGGACTCCTCAACTGTGATAACACCGTCGCTTGTAACCTTTTCCATAGCGTCGGCAATAAGTGTACCGATAACCTCGTCGCCTGCGGAGATTGTACCTACGCGAGCGATGTCCTCTTTACCGTTAACCTTCTTGGAGTTAGCGATAAGGCACTCAACAGCACGGTCAACAGCCTTCTTGATACCCTTGCGGATAACCATGGGATTTGCGCCGGCGGTAACGTTCTTCATGCCTTCGCGGATAAATGCCTGAGCGAGAAGAGTAGCGGTTGTTGTACCGTCGCCCGCTGCGTCGTTTGTCTTAGTAGCGACTTCCTTAACAAGCTGTGCGCCCATGTTTTCAGCCGCGTCCTCAAGCTCGATTTCCTTAGCGATGGTAACACCGTCGTGTGTGATAAGGGGAGAACCGTACTTCTTGTCAAGAACTACGTTACGGCCCTTGGGACCAAGTGTGATTTTAACTGTATCGGCAAGCTTATCAACACCGCGAAGGAGCGCGTTTCTTGCCTCGATTCCGTAAAGAATATCCTTTGCCATTTCAAAACACCTTCCTTAAAATTAATCAACTATAGCGAGAATATCGCCCTGGCGAACGATTGTGTACTCAATTCCGTCGGCCTTGACCTCTGTTCCTGCGTACTTTGCGGCGATAACCTTATCGCCAACCTTAATGTTCATGGGGCGGAGCTTGCCGTCCTCACCGTACTCACCGGGACCAACCGCAACAACCTCTGCGATCTGAGGCTTCTCCTGTGCGGACGCGGTAAGAATAATACCTGTTTTTGTCTTCTCTTCTGCCTCTGTGGGCTTGAGAACAACTCTGTCGGACAATGGCTTAATAGTCATTTTTAAATCCTCCTTAAACTTTATTTAATTTGATTACAGTTTGTTTTTGGCACTCTCGGGTTTTGAGTGCTAACACTTTTATATTATATATCATTTCAGAAAAAAATCAATAGTTTTTTCCACATTTTACATTTAATTCACAAATTAGATACCAAGTATCTCATAAACCATATTTATTATCAGCGGGTGAATTTTATGATACACGTACTGACAGCCCTTAACGTGGGTACCGAGATAAAGGGCAACTTCATTTGTGGGGTCCATCATAGAGAGCGCTCCCGCGGCACCATCCCAGCCGAACTCGCCCACTGCCGAAGCCGAAAGCGACACCACAGGGTCAACGTGCGCGCGTCCGCAAAGTCCCCAGCCGTAGCCTGCGCAACGGGTTGTTGAAAAGTCCTTGCGAGCCTCGTCGCAGAGGAAGTTTTTGCCCATCAGCTCAATGCTTTCCTTCGAAAGAAGATGATATCCGTCCTTTGTTGTACCGCCTATAGCAACGGCTGTAAGCATTTTAAGGTAGTCTCCTACGGTAGAGAAAAGTCCCGCTCCGCCGCTGTCGTAGTTGGGAGAAAGCGAATAATATTTGTTGGTGCTTTCTGTCGGTATAGCCTTATTGATACCGCTGTGATAATTGTACATTGCCGAAATTCTTGACGCCTGTTCCTCGTTTGGGCGGAAGCCCGTATCGGTCATTCCCAGGGGCTTGAAGATATATTTATCGTCGTAATCGGAAAATCTCTCGCCGCTTACCACCTCTACCACCGCCGCCAGAACGTCGTGGCAAAGGCTGTAGCGGTAGCGAGTGCCGGGCTCAAATCCCAAAGGATTTTTAGCGATAGCCCTGGCAACCTCAAGCGTGTATCCGCCTGCCGCCACAGCTTCTTTTATCGTTGCGGCGTTAAGGTTATAATCAAGACCCGCGGTCATTGTGAAAAGGTGCAAAAGCGTGATATCGTTCTTTGCGGGAACGATGCTTCCGTCCTGGTTTCTGACGAACATTCTCTCAAACTCGGGAATATATTTTGAAAGCTTATCGTCAAGAGCCATCTTACCCTCCTCCACAAGACGCATAGCGGCAATGCAGGTCATCACCTTGGTATTCGAGAATATCCAATACACGTCGTTTTCAGAGGTCGGCTTGGTAAGTGCCTCGTCCGAGTTTCCCGACAGATGGCGGTACACCGTCTCGCCCTTATAGGACACGGCAAGATCGAACATGGGCAGACCTCTCTCGGGCATACCGTCGATAAGCTTATCAAGTTTTGTAAAATCCATAATATTTTCTCCTTTTCGAACTTGATTAAACACTAAATTATAGTTTTGCGGCGAGGGGTGTGTTCGCACTCGCCCCCATAAGAGCCCCCACGCCAGTGGGTGCGAGTCAAGGCTGCACAAGCCTTGTCGCTCACCGCAGTGAGCGAAACTCCCCAAACGGCGTTTTTCTTTTTGGGAACTTTTTCTTTTTGCGCCTTTGGCTTCAAAAAGAAAAAGTGGACTAACGGTTTGGATAGCTTTATTTCTGTAGGCTTACAGCGGTTTTGTAAGGCACAATTCGGAACTCCGCTTTTCTTTGCCACACCAGGCGCAAAGAAAAGCTCCCAAAAGAAACGCCGAGTGCCTGCGTGCACAAAAGGTCGCTTTTTTGCAAAAAAGCTCCGCAAAACACCTTCCTGGACTTGGCGAGTGCGAACACCCACTGGCGTGGGGGCTCTTATGGGTGCGGTGCGAACAC
>JAFTLM010000417.1 GCA_017455945.1 Clostridia bacterium
CAAACTCGTCGGTGTTCAGCCGACGAGTGAACGGCAACGCACAAAACAATCAAAAAATTTTCATTAGGAAGGTTTTTTGCGGAGCTTTTTTGCAAAAAAGCGACCCGTTCCCCCGTTCTCTCCACCGCTAAACTATAATTTAACAGATAAGGGCTGAAAAATCAGCCCTTATTTTTTTCTCATAGCGTGTATTTTTTCGGGATTGGGGGTAACCAAAGCCGACCAGTTGGTGTGGTATATAACAAATCCGGGCTTTGCCGCAGGCGGCTTTTTTACGTGCCTTATAAAGGTGTAGTCGACCTCTACGCTTTGACCGCCAAACGCCTTGGAGTGGTACGCCGCAATCTCGGCGGCTTCGGTAAAATCTTCGGCAGGCGGTTCTTCACCGCCCGTCAGCATTACCACGTGGGAGCCTGGAGCGTTTTTTGCGTGGAACCAGTAGTCTGTCTTGGAGCCAAGCTTGAAAGTGATATATTCGTTCTGAATATTGTTCTTTCCGCAAAGAACTGTGTATCCGCCCGAGGTTACAAAGGTTGCCACAGCGGGGGCACTCTGCTTGTGCGAGGTGTACCCCTTCATTTTTGAGGCGTAACCCGAACGCCAAAGCTCGTCGCGTATCTCGGCGAGGTCGGCAGGTGATTCGGCTTTGTCCAGTGAATCAAGCACGGAGTTGATGTATTCAAGCTCTTTTTGAGCAAGCTCTATTTGCTTTGTCAACTCTATCTTGGCATTTTTGGATTTGTTGTATTTCTGGTAAAGCCTTTGGGCGTTTGCGGCAGGCGAAAGACGCTCGTCAAGCACCACCGTGACAATGGGGAAGGTTCCGTCTTCCTTCATATTGTCGTAGTCGGGCAGGTCGGCACTTTTCATTCCGCGTTTCAACATATATATGTTTGCCGTTATCAGGTCGCCCGTCTTTTTGTAGCTTTCACCGTTGGCACATTCGGCAAGCTCTCCTTCCTGCAATTCGATTTTTTTGGTCAGCCTTGCGTGGGCGTTTAAAAGTATTTTCTGAACGTCCGAAGCCCTTTGTTTTACTCTTTGTTCCTTGTCTCGGCTGTCAAAAAACAGGTCGAGAAGCTCGCTGGGGCTGTTTATCGATTTTGCCGTTAGCCCACGGTATTGATTAAGGGGACAGAACGCGTATTCAACAGGCTTTTCACCGTCAAGAATAAGAGTGGGGGCATACGAATCCGATTTTATGCTTTGGATAAGCTCCGAAAACTTGCTCCACAAAACTTTCGGACTGCATTTGGATATGGGCGTGTCTACCGCGCCCGTAGCCGAAAAAGCGATTTCTCTTGCAATCGCCGCGGAAATTCCGAGATAGTTCCCGAGAATAAACTTGTCACAACCGCGTTCGAGCGGCTCTTTTTCCATAAGCCTCGTAAATTCGGCTTCATCGGTTTCCATAGGGTCAGCTTTGTCCTGCTTGGGGGGAAGCTCGTACTTCATTCCGGGCAAAACCTGGCGTAAGCTGCTAGTGGAAAAATCTATTATTTTCAATGCCGTTACAATCTTCATGTCGCCGTCAGCGAAAATAAGATTGCTGTATTTTCCCATAAGCTCGGCTATGAGATACTTAACACACTCGTAGCCCATTTCGTCTCGGGTTTCAAATCCGAGAATCGCGGCACGCTCAAAGCCAAACTGTTCTACAGAGATAAGCTTGGCACCCTGGAGATGCTTTCGCAAAAGCATACAAAGCATAGGGGGATTTTGCGGATTTTCCTTTGGAATCGAAGTGAAGCCTATCCTCGGATTATTCGCTCCCGCATTGATAAGCAAACGTTTGCCGCCGCTCTTGGAACGTATTTGCAATATTATCTCGTCGCGTTCGGGCTGATAGACCTTTTCCACCCTAGCGCCCAAAGATTCTTCTTTAATTTCGTGCAGAACACACGAAAGCATACCTGCGTCAAACGCCATTATTCTACCTCGAACATAGATTTGTTTACGTCGTCAAGCGAATTAAAGACGAAATCGGGCTTTTCTGCGTCGCTTGCCGCCTCCACGTCTTCCGGGAGAGTTTCGCCCGAAAGCACCAGGACAGCACAAACGCCGTGCTTTTTGCCAAGCGCAATGTCGGTGTAAAGTCTGTCACCGAAAATTACCGTGTCCTTTCTGTCAACGCCGCAAACCTCTTCAATCATTTCAACCGTTTCCTTGTAGGGCTTTCCGAAATAGGTGGGAGTTTTGCCTGTGGATGCCGTGATAAACGCCGCAATAGCACCGCTGTCTGGGATAAATCCGTTCTCTACGGGACAGTTGAAGTCGGGATGTGTGGAGAGATATTCCGCACCGTCGCGTACAAAACGGCAGGCGGCATTCAGCTTTTCGTAAGTAAGTGTCGTGTCAAAACTGCTGACAACAATATCGCAATTTTCTGCATCTTCATCTACCAAATTTATGCCTCTGCGCTTGAAGTCATCAACAAGTTCGTCTGTGCCGATAAGATATACAGACTTGCCTGCGCGGTGGTTCTTGAGATATTCTATGGTAACGTCACCCGAGGTCATTATCTCGCCCTCGCGGGGAGAAAAACCAAGGCGTTCCAACTTGGAATAGTAAAATTCGGTGGTGTGAGACGCGTTGTTGGTGAAGAAAAGCACACGCCTTCCGCTTGCCCTGAGGTTTTCTATGAATTTGATAGCAAAGTCAAAAACAATGCCTCCCAGATAAATAGTGCCGTCCATATCGAAAATATAGAGTTTTTTGTTGGCTATTTCATTGATGTTTGGGTTAATAAATTCCATTTTTGCTCCTTTTTGAGAAAATAATACAATATATTATAACACCTTCTTGATTTTTTTGCAAGATAGTGGTATAATATTCTAAATAAAATTTTTATTTTGAGGATTTTGATATGCAAACAGTAATCGGAATTGACGTTGGCGGAACGACCACAAAGATTGTCGGCTTCAAAAGAGACGGAGAAAAGATAGCGCTTATAGAGCCTCAGTTTGTAAGAGCCACGGATCCCGTGACATCTGCTTACGGAGCTTTTGGAAAGTTCACTCTTCAGAATGATGTCGCTCTTGACGAAATAGATTGTGTAATGATGACCGGAGCCGGTGCGGGAACCATTGATAAGCCTATTTATTCGGTGCAGTGTAATGCCGTAAGTGAGTTTGCCTGCATAGGTCAGGGCGGACTTTACCTCTCAAAGCTTGACGAGGCAATAGTTATCAGTATGGGTACCGGTACGGCTATAGTGTACGCCAAACGTGACGGAAACAAAATAGAGACGAAGTATCTTGGCGGTACCGGCGTTGGCGGCGGTACTCTTGTGGGACTTACCAGAAAGATTCTCGGAGTTGATAATATCGAGCATATCGAGCAACTTTGCGAAGGCGGAAACCTCGACAACGTGGACCTCCGTATTAAGGATATTTCGGGTAACGGCAAATATAACGGAGTAAACGACGAACTTACAGCGGCTAACTTCGGCAAGCTCAGTGACATTGCAAGTAAGCACGATATTGCGCTGGGAATTGCCAATATGGTAGCCGAAACAATCGGAATGATAGCACTTTTTGCGGCAAGAGAATATAAGGTGAAGAACATTGTGCTCACGGGAAACCTTACGGCGGTCAAGCCTATAAGGGAGAGACTTCTGACACTTAACGATAATTTTGAGGTCAAATATCTTATTCCCGAAAACGCAAACTTCGCCACCGTAATAGGTGCGGCTTTGCACGGACTTAAATAAGACTTCTGCGATGAAATTTGTTGTTGCGCCCGATTCATTTAAGGGCAGTATTTCGGCATATAACGCCTGCGAAGCGATAAAAAGAGGAATACTTGAATCGATTCCCGATGCGGAAGTTCTCTTGAAACCCATTGCGGACGGAGGCGAGGGAACGCTTGAGACTATGGTTCCGCACGAACACACGATATGTATAAAAGTGATGTCTCCGCTTTTTGAAAATCTTGTCGCAAAATACGGATATATAGAAGATACTGCGGTTGTCGAGATGGCGAGTGCCGCAGGTCTTACCCTTGTGCAAGAGGAGCAAAGAAATGCAGGAAAAGCGACGACCTTCGGTGTCGGAGAATTGATTTCCCACGCCCTGGACAGCGGATTTCGCAGAATTATGCTTACTGTGGGCGGAAGTGCGACGAATGACGGCGGATGCGGTATGCTTTCGGCGCTCGGTGCAAAATTCAGAAAATCAGACGGAACGGTGTTTGTCCCGGTCGGTGATACGCTCTGCGAAATTGAAAGTGTAGATCTTTCAGAGATGAAAGAGGGCTTTTTTGAAACCGAGTTTCTTATAGCCACCGACGTTAAGAACCCTCTTTTGGGTGAAAACGGAGCCACTTTTGTATACGCGCCTCAAAAAGGACTGCGTGACGGGCAAAAGGAGCATCTGGAGGCAGGTATGTCTCATTTGGCAAAGCTTCTTGAAAAAATGTCGGGAAAAGAGATTTCAAGATTTGAAGGCTGCGGAGCGGGAGGCGGAATAGCCGCCGTGTTGCTTGCTTTTGCAAACGCCAAAATTCGCTCGGGTATAGATATCGTGCTTGACGTTACCGATTTTGACGGAGCTCTTGATAACGCCGATGCGGTGATAACAGGGGAAGGCAGGATTGATTCACAAAGCCTTTTCGGAAAAGCTATAAGCGGCGTTGCCAAAAGAAGCTTTGAAAGACATATTCCAGTGTATTGCTTTGTCGGATGTGTCGGTGATGACGCGGAAATTTTGATGAAAATGGGACTTTCGGGACTGTATGAAATTTCCTCTTTGGCAAGTTCACCTGAGGATTCCATGAAAAACGCCGATGGGTATCTTACGGCAATGGCGAAGGATTTTGCCAAAGTTTTTGTTAAAAGTGATAACTAATTGCCGTATACCCCCTTGACACGAAAGTCTTGCGGTGATATAATAAATAAGTATGCTTGTATAAATATGAAAGGTGATATAAATTATGAAATGGACTTCACTTAACGAACTCAGAGAAAAATATCTTTCTTTCTTTGAGACAAAGGGACACTTGAGACTTCCGTCTTTCCCCCTTGTTCCCATTAACGATAAGTCGCTTCTTCTCATCAACTCCGGTATGGCACCTATGAAGAAGTATTTCACCGGTGAGGAAATTCCTCCCAGAAACAGAGTAACTACCTGCCAGAAGTGCATCAGAACTCCCGACCTTGACAGAGTCGGTCACACAGCACGTCATGGTACTTATTTCGAAATGCTTGGTAACTTCTCCTTTGGAGATTACTTCAAGAACGAGGCTATTCCGTGGGCGTGGGAGTTCCTTACAGAATGGCTTGAAATTCCCGGTGAGCTTCTTTGGCCCTCCATCTACGAGAACGACGAGGAAGCTTTTGAAATCTGGAATAAAAAGATAGGCGTTCCCGCAGAGCGTATCGTTCGTCTTGGTAAGGCGGATAACTTCTGGGAACACGGACAGGGTCCCTGCGGTCCTTGCTCCGAGATCTACTTCGACAGAGGAGAGAAGTACGGATGCGG
>JAFTLM010000418.1 GCA_017455945.1 Clostridia bacterium
GTAGACACCGTAAGAAAGATACTTAACACAGTTTGCGCTATCTCGGGTAAGAGCTACGGCGATAACGCCAAAGACGATATTTCTATCCGTGTCGTAACCGACCACATAAGAAGCGCAACCTTTATGATAAGCGACGGTGTTATTCCCTCAAACGAGGGCAGAGGATACGTTCTTCGTAGAATCCTTCGCCGTGCTTGCCGTTTCGGTAAGCTTCTGGGTATCGACCGCGCTTTCCTTTGCGAGCTTTGCGAGGTCGTTATCGGTGAGAATATCGGTGCATATCCCGAGCTTGGCGAAAAGAAGGCTTATATTCTCAAGGTTATCGGCAACGAGGAAGAAAGATTCGACGCAACTATCGACGCGGGTCTTAATATCCTTAACACAATTATCGATGACGCTGTAAAGGCTGATAAGAAGATTATCTCCGGCGAAGACGTATTCAAGCTTTACGATACCTTTGGATTCCCCCTTGACCTTACAAGAGAGATAATAGAGGAAAAGGGACTCGGCATTGACGAGGATACCTTCAAGAAGCTCATGCAGGAGCAGAGAGAAAGAGCAAGAGCCGCAAGAGGCAATATCAGCGGTTGGTCTGCTTCCTCCAAGGATCTTATTTCGGGTATTGAAAAGACAGAATTTGTGGGCTATTCCTCTCTTGAAGCTGACGCAAAGGTGCTTGCTATCATCGTTGACGAAAACAGCGTTGACGAAGTGAACGAGGGCGAATTTACACTCGTTCTTGATAAAACTCCTTTCTACGGAGAGGGCGGCGGACAGGTCGGTGACGAGGGTGTTATAGCATCCGCTAACGCATCGGCAACCGTTCTTGACACAAAGAAAACCGACGGAGTTTACCTCCACATCTGTAATATGAATAACGGAGCTATCAAGGTGGGTGATACCGTTAAGGCAATAGTCAACGAGGAAAGACGTGCGGCTATTATGCGTAACCACTCCTCCTTGCACCTTCTCCAGGGCGCGCTCCGCAAGGTTCTGGGTACACACGTTGAGCAGGCAGGCTCTTACGTTGACGAGCAGAGAGGACGTTTTGACTTCACTCACTTCTCGGCTATGACGGCAGAGGAAATTGCCAAGGTTGAGGCTATCGTAAACGCAAATATCCTCAAGGGAATTTGCGTTGATACAGTCGAGACAGATATAGAAAACGCAAAGAAGATGGGCGCAATGATGCTCTTTGGCGAAAAGTACGGCGCAACCGTGCGCGTAGTCAAGATGGGCGAGGCTTCCACAGAATTCTGCGGCGGTACACACGTTGATAATACCGCTAAGGTTGGTTTGTTTAAGATAGTTTCCGAATCCTCCGTAGCTTCGGGCGTAAGACGTATCGAATGTGTAACGGGTAGCGGAGTTATCGCACTTCTTGCCGAAAAGGATAAGCTCCTTGCGGATACCGCAAAGGAAATCAAGGCGCAGAATATTAACGATATTCCTAACCGTGTCGCACAGCTTCAGAACGAGCTTCATACAGCAAAGCGAGAGATAGACGCTCTCAACTCCAAGCTTGCAGGCTCTAAGCTTGATGCAATCCTCGCTTCGGGCGTTGAGATTGGTGCAGTTAAGCTTGTTACAGCAAAGCTTGACGATATGCAGGTCGATGCGGTAAGAACGCTCGGTGACGAGATTAAGGCTAACTACTCAAACGTGGTTGCGGTTCTTGCGGCAGTAAACGGTGATAAGTTCAACTTTGTTGCGGCGGCAGGAAAAGACGCCGTGGCAGCAGGAGCTCACGCAGGTAAGCTTGTGGGTGCTGTTGCCGCAGTTACAGGCGGTAAGGGCGGCGGACGTCCCGACGGTGCAATGGCGGGCGGACGTGACCTTGATAAGATTGACGAAGCACTTGCGGCGGCAAAGGATACCCTTGCAGGTATGATAAAATAAAAAAGCCAAAATCATAAGGGGCGGTTAAAACCGCCCCGATATTTTTTACCTTGGATGATAAATTATAGTTTAGCGGCGAGGGGTGTGTTCGCACCGCACCCATAAGAGCCCCCACGCCAGTGGGTGCGAGTCAAGGCTGCACAAGCCTTGTCGCTCACCGCA
>JAFTLM010000419.1 GCA_017455945.1 Clostridia bacterium
AAAGTTACGAAGAGATTGTGTACGAAGGATACGGACCCGGCGGAGTTGCCGTTATTGTTGAAACTACAACCGATAACAGAAACAGAACTGCGGGTAACGTGCGTTCCTATTTCTCCAAGTACCACGGAAATATGGGTCAGACCGGAAGTGTAAGCTTTATGTTTGAAGATAAGGGCGTTATCGTTATTGCCAACGAGGACGGAGATATCGACGAGGACAAGCTTATGGAGACCGCCCTTGAAGCCGGTGCAGAGGATTTTATGGCAAACGAGGATTCTTTTGAGATATACACAGTTCCCGAAGACCTTTATGCTATCAACGATGCACTTGTTGCCGCAGGCTATACCATTGCTTCTGCGGAGAAGAGCAAGATACCCTCTAACTACGTAACACTCGACAACGAAGACGATCTTAAGTTTATGAATCTTCTTATTGAAAAGTTTGAAGATGACGATGACGTTATGGAAGTATATCATAACTGTGAAAATTGCGATTAATAAAAAGAAAAACACCAGAGCATTGCTCTGGTGTTTTAAAACCGATTAATTCTTTCCTTTTCGGGAACTGAAAAGCTTGAAGTCCTTGCTTCCCGCATAATATGCAATCATAGAAGTGATTATAAGCGGGATTAAAATTGCGAAATACATAGGTGCAAACTTGAAAAGTTCGACACCGTTTATTTTGGTTGCAAGAATACCCGTGTACATTCCTTCTGTCAAAAGCGTGATGATTCTCGATACTCCGGACATTCCGCTTGTGATATCGTTTTTGTGAATATAGATAAGTGTATTCAGAACGGCAACGATAAAATTAACAGAGCTGGCACCAATCCCGAGATAAAGGCCCTCAAGTCTGCTGTATCCGGCATCGCCTCTGTTTAACGCTTTCATATCCTTGTAGCCTAAGTCCCAGACCTTTGTATATATCAAAAACAGATAGAACAAAACCGAAAAAACACTTGTGACTATACGCAACGTGGGCTGTGTGGTGGGGACCGCAAGCGAAAGTGCCAAGCCAAAAATGGAAAGAGCGATCTGTGTTACAAACATTGTGACCAGATCGTAAGATCTTTTTTTCAAAAAATTAAGCATAAGAACCTCGTTCGAATGAAAATTTGATTGATTTATTATAACAAGAATACGAAAGAAATTCAATAAAAAATATAAAAGTTTACATTTTATCCACTAAAATATAAATAGTTGTTGTATAATAAATATGAATACGATGGGAGGTGGAATATATGAACATAATGGAGGAATACGCAGATTTTCCTGAAATAATAAGAGAATTTATAACATATAAGCTGGTAATTCAGGTTTGTTCGGTTAAAACCGTGAGTGAATATTCACTTGATTTGAAGAACTTTTTTAAATACTATCTTGCGTGCAAACAAGGAATGTCCACCGACCAAGAGACGCTTGATAATATAAGCATTATGAGCGTTGATTTGGAAACTGTAAAATCTGTAAAAACCGAGGACATATATCAGTATCTTTTCTTTGTTACCGAATCACGTAACAACTCAAGTGCGGCAAAAGCAAGAAAGCTTTCGTCCATAAAGGGGTTTTATAAATATTTGGTTGCTAAAAAACGCTATTTTGAAGATAATCCCGCGATAAATATTGAGTCTCCGAAACAGAAAAAATCACTTCCTAAATTTCTTTCTTTGGAGGAGTCTCTCAATCTGCTTGATACCGTAAAAAATGACAAAGATTCAAAAACTACGGTCAGAGATTTTGCCATCATTACTCTTTTTCTCAACTGCGGAATGCGTGTGTCAGAGTTGGTGGGCATCAGTCTCAATGACGTGGACAGAGAACTTCGCTCTCTTCGTGTGATTGGTAAAGGAAATAAAGAGAGAATAATATACCTTAACGAGGCTTGTAAGGATGCAATTGCGAAATACCTTGCCGAGCGTGTAAATGTAAAAACGCAGGACGGCGAAAATGCCCTCTTTCTTTCCTCAAGAGCCCAAAGAATAAGCGTAAAAACCGTTCAGTGGATGGTATACAAATATCTTGATATGTCGGGGCTTGAATATAAGCATTATTCTGTACATAAACTGCGCCATACTGCCGCAACGCTTATGTACCAGTCGGGCAATGTGGATGTTCGTGTTCTGAAGGATATCCTCGGTCACGAGCAGCTTAATACAACGCAGATATATACACACGTTAGTAATGAGAGTATGGAGGCGGCTATGAGCCAGAATCCGCTTGCAAACTTGAATCATAAAAAGAAGGATTGATTATGACAGAGGGAACGTTCAAGCTTCACAGCGATTACAAACCTACGGGAGATCAGCCACAGGCAATAGAAAAACTTACAAACGGAATATTGCGAGGAGACAGACTTCAGACACTTCTCGGCGTAACGGGGTCGGGTAAGACATTTACAATGGCAAACGTAATCGCCAACGTAAACCGCCCTACTCTTGTCTTGGCACATAATAAAACTCTTGCCGCACAGCTTTGCACAGAGTTCAGAGAGTTTTTTCCGGAAAACGCTGTTGAGTACTTTGTTTCATATTATGATTATTACCAACCCGAAGCGTATGTTCCGGGAAGAGATATGTATATAGAAAAAGATGCCCAGATAAATGATGAGATAGATATGCTCAGGCACAGTGCAACTTCTGCTCTTCTTGAAAGACGAGACGTTATTATCGTGGCAAGCGTGTCGTGTATTTATACTCTCGGTGACCCATCGGAATATGCAAAGCTTGTTCTTGCCGTAAGACCCGGAATGCTTATGAGCAGGGAAGATTTTATACATCATCTTATTGCCATAAATTATGACAGAAACGATATAAACTTCGTGCGTGATAAATTCAGAGTTAACGGAGATACGGTCGATGTGTTTCCTGCATCATACTCTGATAAAGCAATACGTGTGGAGTTCTTTGGAGACGAAATCGACAGAGTATGCGAAATAAACGTGGTTACAGGTGAATTGGTTAGAATTTTGTCCTATGCCGCAATTTTTCCCGCATCTCACTACGTTGTGTCTGATGAGCGCCGTGAAAAAGCACTTAGTGAAATAGAGAAAGAAATGCACGAACGTGTAGAGTACTATAAATCTGAAGGTAAGCTTATTGAGGCTCAACGCATAGAGGAAAGAGTTAAATATGACGTGGAAATGCTCCGCGAGGTAGGTTTTTGCTCGGGTATAGAAAACTATTCCCGTGTCCTTTCGGGACGTCCCGCAGGTTCGACACCGTATACTCTGCTCGACTTCTTTCCCGACGATTTTGTGCTTTTTGTTGATGAGTCGCATATGACCCTGCCTCAGGTACGGGGTATGAGCAGAGGCGACAGGGCGAGAAAGACCAATCTTGTCGAATACGGCTTCCGCCTTCCGTCGGCATACGATAACAGACCGCTGTTCTTTGAGGAATTTCTCGGAAAGCTTAATCAGGTGGTTTGTGTAAGCGCAACCCCCGGAGATTATGAAACGGAAAACGCAGAGCAGACGGTCGAACAGATAATACGCCCCACAGGACTTCTTGATCCCGAAATAGAAGTAAGACCCATTGCGGGGCAGGTGGACGACCTGCTCGGAGAAATACGAATAAGAGCGGCACGAAATGAAAGAGTTCTTGTGACAACTCTTACAAGACAAATGGCGGAGGACTTGAGCGAATACTTTGAACAAAACGGAGTTAAGGTGAAGTATATCCATTTTAACGTCCAGACCATAGAGCGTATGGAAATAATCCGTGACCTCCGACTTGGAAAATTTGACGTGCTTATAGGCATAAATCTTCTCAGAGAAGGACTCGATATTCCAGAGGTGTCGCTTGTTGCAATACTTGATGCCGATAAAGAAGGATTTTTGCGTGCCGAAAGAGGTCTTATACAGACAGTAGGACGTGCTGCGAGAAACGCCGAAGGCAGGGTAATAATGTACGCGGATACTATGACCGAGTCTATGAAGCGTGCAATAAGCGAAACAAATCGCCGCCGTGCTATACAGCACCAATATAACGTGGAGCATGGAATAACTCCGCAAACGGTTACAAAGGGAGTAAGAGCTGTTATAGAAATAGGCGTTCAAGGCGACCTTGCCGATAACAAACACATAAAGGCAAAGGCAAAAGCGGGAAAACTTACCGCCAAGGAAAAAGAAAAGCTGGTGGCAGAGTTTACCGTAAAAATGAAAGATGCCGCCAAGCGGTTGGATTTTGAAGAAGCAATGTATTACAGAGATAAGATAAAAGAGCTTGAAGTAAAAAAGGACAAAAAATAATGACAGAAAATATTGTAATAAAAGGTGCCAGAGCTAATAATCTGAAAAATATAGACGTAACCATTCCGAGAGATAAGCTTATCGTTCTTTCGGGGCTTTCGGGTTCGGGAAAGTCGTCGCTGGCATTTGATACACTTTATGCGGAGGGACACAGGCGTTTTGTGGAGTCGCTTTCGTCTTACGCAAGACAGTTTTTGGGACAGATGGACAAGCCCGACGTAGACCTTATTGAAGGTCTTTCACCGGCTATATCCATAGACCAGAAAACGACCTCTAAAAATCCCCGTTCAACAGTGGGAACGGTTACCGAGATATACGACTATCTTCGTTTGCTTTACGCAAGAATAGGTATACCTCATTGTCCTGTTTGTCATAAAGAAATAAGACAGCAGACCACCGACCAGATAATCGAACGCATCCTGGAGCTCCCCGAGGGTGAGCGATATATGGTGCTTTCTCACGTGGTAAAAGCAAAAAAGGGTATGCACGAAAAGGTCTATTCCGATGCTAAAAAAAGCGGATATTCGAGAGTAAGAGTTGACGGGAACATATACGACCTTTCCGAAAAAATAACTCTTGATAAAAATTTGAAGCATAACGTGGAAATCATCGTTGACCGACTTATTATGAGAGGGGAAATTCGTTCACGCCTTGCCGATTCCATAGAAAACGCATTGCATCTGGCTGACGGACATCTGACGGTAGTCGTGATGCCCAGAGAAGCTGAAGAATATGAGCTTGAGTTTTCCCAAAGCTATGCCTGCGAAGAACACGGAATATCTTTCGGAGAACTTGAACCGAGAATGTTTTCCTTTAATAACCCCGCAGGAGCCTGCGACTATTGTCTCGGTATTGGAGAGCTTAATAAAATATCGGTTGATAAAATAATTCCCAACAGAAATATTTCTCTTGAGGACGGTGCCATAGCCGTAAACGGTTTTAAAACCCTCGAGGAAGAAAGTTGGAACGGCCCGCTGTTCCAGGCTGTGGGAGAACGTTGCGGGTTTACTCTTGATATGCCCATAAAAGACTTTTCCGAAAATTCGCTTAACGCACTTCTTTACGGAACGGGAAACGAGCTTTATACCGTTACAAGATACTTTGGAGGCGAGGCCTATAATCAAAAGGTGAAATTTGAAGGCGTAATAAAAATAATGGAGCAGAGAATGGCTCAGGGAATGAATACTGAGTATTACGAGCAGTTCTTTGACCAAACAGTGTGCCCTAAGTGTAAAGGCAGCCGCCTTTCTGCCAATTCTGCCGCGGTAACTGTCGGTGGATTGAATATCTATGAATTTTGTTCTATGTCGGTGGAAAAAGCACTTGATTTTGTGAATAGCCTTGAACTTACAGAAACCGAAAAGACTATCTCAAAAGATATTATAAAGGAAATAAAGGCCCGCCTCGGCTTCCTCGTCAATGTAGGCTTGGAGTATTTGACCTTGGCGAGAAAATCGGGTACGCTTTCCGGCGGCGAGCTTCAGAGAATAAGACTTGCTACACAGATAGGCTCTGCTCTTGTGGGAGTGCTGTACGTGCTTGACGAGCCCAGCATAGGGCTTCATCAGCGAGATAATTCAAAGCTTATAAGAACGCTGGAAAATCTTCGTGACGTTGGAAATACAGTTGTGGTAGTAGAGCATGACGAAGAGACAATGGAGTCTGCGGATTATATAGTCGATATCGGCCCGGGGGCAGGTATACACGGCGGAGAGGTCGTGGCATTCGGTACTCCCGAAGAAATCAAAAAATCGGAAAAATCGCTTACGGGTGCCTATTTGTCGGGAAGAAAAAAGATTGAAATTCCTAAAGTCAGACGAGCTGGGAATGGAAAATCACTGAAGATTTACGGAGCTCAACAGAATAACCTGAAATCAATAGACGTTGAAATCCCACTTGGATGCTTTGTGTGCGTGACAGGCGTTTCGGGTTCGGGAAAGTCCTCGCTTGTAAACGGAATACTTTATCCGTATTTGGCAAATAAGTTAAACGGAGCATATACTTTTGCGGGAAAACACAGCAAAATAGAGGGCTTGGAGAATCTTGACAAAGTAATAGATATTGACCAAAGTCCCATAGGAAGAACACCTCGCTCAAACCCCGCAACATATACAGGGCTTTTTGCCGATATAAGGGACCTTTTTGCCCAGACACAGGACGCAAAGGCGCGCGGGTATAAATCGGGCAGATTTTCCTTTAACGTGAAGGGCGGTCGCTGTGAAGCGTGTGAGGGGGACGGTGTTAAATGTATCGAAATGCACTTCTTGCCCGACGTTTACGTTAAGTGTGACGTTTGTAAAGGAAAGCGGTATAACGCCGATACACTTGAGGTGAAGTATAAAGGGAAAAGTATATATGATGTTCTTGAAATGACGGTGGAGGAAGGCGTAAGCTTTTTTGACGGTCTGCCTAAGCTCAAAAGAAAACTGAAAACCTTATACGATGTGGGGCTTGGATATATAAAAATCGGTCAGTCGTCAACCACTCTTTCGGGCGGTGAAGCACAGCGCGTCAAGCTTGCGACAGAGCTTTCAAAACGCAGTACGGGTAAAACCATATATATTCTCGACGAGCCTACTACAGGACTTCATACGGCAGACGTCGCAAACCTTATCGACGTTCTCAAACAGCTTGTTGAAGCTGGAAACACCGTGCTTGTCATAGAGCATAATCTTGACGTTATTAAGACTGCAGACTATATCATCGACTTGGGACCGGAGGGCGGTGATAAAGGCGGAACGGTTGTAGCTACGGGAACTCCCGAGGAGGTCGCAACTGTTGCAGATTCGTATACGGGTCAGTATTTGGCAAAAATATTGAATAAATATTCGAAAAAAACAAGATGAAATTAAAATGCTTGAATTTTTATTCATATGCTTTTCCGTAAAATCTATTGACAAGTGAATATTTATGTGATATAATACGCATATCGAAGACGAGAATTTAAAAAATCTTGAAAATTTTATGACAGAAAGGGATATTATTATGAAAAAAATTTTGTCTTTAGTTTTGGTTGTTTTGATGCTTGCTTCCGTACTTTGCCTTGCAGGTTGCGGTGACACTGCTTCTAACACTAAGGTGGCTGTACAGAAGGGCACCACCAGCTTGATGTATGCGCAGATCCTCAAGGGCGTCGAAGCTGTTTCATATGACACTTTTGCACTTGCTGCCAACGACATGAAGAACGGCAATGCTGACTATGTTTTTGTTGATAAGACTACAGCAAAGGCTCTTTGCAAGGAGATCAGCGGTATTAAGATGATCGATATTGCACTTTCAAGCGAGAACTATGGTATTGGTATTGATCCCGCTCAGGCAGAGCTTAAGACTCAGATTGATGCTATTTTGACAGACAAGGCTGCTGAGATTGAGGCTATCAAGGATAAGTATATGAACGGTGAGGAAGACAAGTATGTAGGTGTTACATCTGCCGCAAAGGATGTTAACAACGCTGCAGGTCAGTTGGTAGTTGCTACCAATGCTGAATTTGCTCCTTGGGAGTATAAGGAAGGCAACAAGTTCTACGGCATTGATATGGAGATAGCACAAATTCTTGCTACCGAGCTTGGTTTGGAACTCGTTATCGACGATATGGACTTTGATATGGTGGTAGGTGCTGTTGGTAAGCAGGGCGTTGACATTGCTATGTCCGGTATTACAATCACCGCTGAACGTATGAATGTTATCAACTTCTCCATTCCTTACTATACCGAAGCAATTGTAACAGTTTGCAAGGCGGACGATACTTCTCTTGATGCTGTTGGTACAGTTGTTGACTTGTTGAATGTTCTTTGTGCAAGCAAGTAATTAAAGTAAAATAAAAAAAGGTGAATAAAGGCTTAGTGCAATAGCTAAGCCTTTAGTTTGGTTAATTATATGAACAGTTTTTCTGAAATGTGGAATGAATTTATTAAGCAATTCATAACTCTGCGCGGATATGTAAATGTGCTGAACGGCTTGTGGGCAACTTTGCAGATCGCGGTGTTAGGATTGCTGATCGGTATAGTGATAGGTACTTTGATTGCAGTGGTAAGAGTTATGCCAAAGTACAAGCTTATGCCGAGAATTTTGGATAAGATATGTGTTTGCTACATCGAATTGTTCCGAGGAAAACCTATGGTAGTTCAGTTGTTGATCGGTTATTGGGTTCTGCTGCCCACTATGGGAATTACCGTAAATGCGGGTGTTCCGGTGGCAATTATCGTATTTGGCCTCAATAGCGGTGCCTATGTCAGTGAGATTATGAGAGGCGGTATTAATTCGGTGGATTCCGGACAAATGGAGGCAGGAAGGGCTGTGGGGTTGACTTATTCTACCGCTATGCTCAAAATCATAGTGCCCCAGGCAGTCAAAAACATTTTGCCAACTCTTGGTAATGAATTTATAGTTTTGATTAAGGAGACGTCCATCGTCAGCTTTATTGCGGTTACGGACCTTTATAAATCCTTCAAGCACTTGGGCGACCCTACATACAATTATACTGTTCCGTATCTGATGCTTGCACTGACATATCTTGTTATGGTGCTGCTCATCTCTTGGGGCGTTCGGATATTGGAAGCAAAATTGAAAAAGAGTGAAAGATAATATGGAAAAGCAGTTAGTTTTATCAGTAAAAAATTTGAGTAAAAAATTTGGTAACACCCAGGTTTTGAAGGGCGTGGATTTGGATGTCTATGAGGGCGATGTGGTTGCCATTATCGGTCCATCCGGCTGTGGAAAGTCCACCTTGCTGAGGTGTATCAACTGTCTTGAGGATCCATCCGGTGGCTCTATTATGTTTGAGGGAGAGGATCTGGCAGATATGACGGTGGATATCAACATTCATCGCCAAAAAATCGGAATGGTGTTCCAGCAATTCAATTTGTTCAACAATTTAAGTGTGTTGGATAATATTACATTGGCACCGATTGTTATTGCAAAAAAGAAGAGAAGAAAAGCTCAAAGAAAGAATTTCTTAATTAAGATAGGCAATGTGTTCAGAAAGACCCCAAAGCCGCTTCTCGATGTCGGAAAACCGATATCCCAAATTAAGACAGATGCTGAGGCGAGAGCTATGGAGCTTTTAAAAACTATTGGTCTTGAGGAAAAGGCCCCCTCATATCCTTCGCAAATATCCGGTGGACAGAAGCAACGTGTAGCTATCGTTCGTGCACTCGCTATGGATCCTAAGGTAATACTATTTGATGAGCCTACCTCTGCTCTTGACCCTGAAATGGTAGGAGAGGTGCTTGATCTTATGAAAGATCTCGCCGAAGAGGGCATGACAATGGTGGTCGTTACTCACGAAATGGGCTTTGCACGCGAAGTTGCCGATAAGATACTGTTTATGGCAGACGGTAATATTGAAGAGGCAGGTACCCCCGAAGAAATCTTTAATAATCCCCAGAGCCCCAGACTTCAACAGTTCTTGAAATGCGTTCTTTAATTTTAGCGGAACGTAAGTCAAGAGTGCTAAAGTGCAATTCATAAAAAGTTAACAAAAACAATATAATTAATTCTTGACAAAAGACCCGAAAAGTGGTAAATTATTATCGTGGTTAGCACTTAGACACAAAGAGTGCTAAAAACGAAGCTTGCCACTTCGGGTCTTTTGTTTTTTATGAAAGGGAGGTGTGAGAATGTCGGATATTGAATTGAGCGAAAGAAAAAAGCAGATACTGAAAGCGATAGTTGAGGCTCATATAGCCGAAGGCGAACCCGTCGGGTCGAAATATATCGTTGAAAATCGGCAGTTGACCTGCTCGTCTGCTACTATAAGAAACGAAATGTCCGAGCTTGAAGAAATGGGCTATCTTGAGAAGCCTCACACTTCAGCGGGACGAGTGCCAAGTGAGTTAGGGTACCGTTTTTACGTTGATTCTTTGGTTCAACATTATGCAATGACTGCTAATGAGATTGCGGAAATCAATAATATTTTGAAATCCAAAATGACGGAGCTTGACCAGATACTTGAAAATGCTACTCGCCTGGCGTCGAATATAACAAATTATACCGGATTTGCGGTGAAGCCGAAATTCGTCTCCCACAGCATTTCAAAATTTGAAGCAATTTCAATAGACGATTATAATCTCCTTTTGGTTATGATCCTTTCGGGCGGTGCCGTCAAGACAAAGAAAATCCGTGTGTCCGAGAAACTTACAGACGGGCTTATCGATAAAATAAATCTGACTCTTAACCGTTATCTTTCGGGGCTTGGAAGCGAGGACATTACGCTTCCGATACTTATGGAGATTGAAAACGAGCTTGGCGCTGATGCAAGAGCGTTCGGCCCGATAATAAAAGTAATATACGATGCGATGAACGAGTCGGAAACCGGCGATCTTCGTATCAGCGGTCTTAACCGACTTTTGCAGTATCCCGAATTTTCCGATTCTCAAAAATTCGGAGAGTTGCTTACCGCTATCGAGAGTAAACAGGAAATTCTTGATATGGTGTCACAAAGCAGTGCTAACGATGACGTCAACGTCATCATAGGCTCCGAAAGTTCGGTAAACGTGATGAACAATTCTTCTGTTATATATAAACCGATAAAAAAGAACGGCAGAACGGTGGGAGCTATTGGCGTAATAGGACCTCTTCGGATGGATTACGCAAAAGTTCTTGCCACGGTTGAGGAATTGAGCGACAATATTTCCAATATAATAGATAGTGATATAAAAAGCCTGACGGAAGGAGATAAAAATGCAGGAAAACAAGATTAATGAAGAAGTGACCGAAGAAACCGTAACGGTCAAAGAAGAAACAACAGCCAAAAACGAAAAGTGCGATAAGAAAAAAATGAAAGCACTCGAGGCAGAGCTTGAAGAAGTAAAAAAGCAAGCTGAAGAAACAAATGAGAAATATTTGCGTATGCTTGCCGAATATGATAATTTCAGAAAGCGTTCAGCCAAAGAACGCGAAAGTATTTACGGTGATGCGTATACAGATGCGTTGACAGCAATACTTCCCGTACTTGATAATCTTGAACGTGCCGAGAGCTGTTCGGATGCAGATGGACTTTCAAAAGGGCTTGAACTGACACTTAAAAGCTTCCGTGAGACCCTTGAAAAAATGGGTGTCAAGGAAATTGAAGCGGTCGGACAGACTTTTGATCCCAACCTTCATAACGCAGTGTTCCACGTAGAAGACGAGAACTACGGCGAAAACGAAATCGTCGAGGTCCTGATGAAGGGTTATATCAAGGGCGATAAGGTTATCAGATATTCAATGGTAAAAGTAGCCAACTAAAGGCTTTAAAATTTTATAAATTATTTTCAGGAGGAAATATTATTATGGGAAAAATTATAGGAATAGATTTGGGTACAACCAACTCTTGTGTAGCAGTTTTTGAGGGCGGAGAGCCTATCGTCATCCCCAATCCCGAAGGAGCAAGAACAACCCCTTCGGTTGTAGCATTTACAAAGACGGGCTAAAGAATGATCGGTCAGATAGCAAAACGTCAGGCAATCACTAATCCCGACAGAACTATCAGCAGTATCAAGCGTGAAATGGGTCTTAACTATAAGACAAATATCGACGGTAAGGACTATACTCCTCAGGAAATATCTGCTATGATTCTTCAGAAGCTTAAGGCAGACGCAGAAGCGTATCTCGGAACTACGGTAACTGATGCTGTTATCACAGTTCCCGCATATTTCTCCGATGCACAGAGACAGGCTACCAAGGATGCAGGTAAGATTGCCGGTCTTGACGTAAAGAGAATTATCAACGAGCCTACCGCAGCAGCTCTTGCATACGGTATGGATAAGGAATCCGACCAGAAGATTCTCGTGTTCGACCTTGGCGGCGGTACTTTCGACGTTTCGTTGCTTGAGATTTCCGACGGTGTCTTCGAGGTTCTTGCTACAGCAGGTAATAACCGTCTTGGCGGTGATGACTTCGATAAGAGAATTATCGACTGGATGGCTGATCTCTTCAAGAGAGAAAACGGAGTAGACCTCAGAAA
>JAFTLM010000420.1 GCA_017455945.1 Clostridia bacterium
GGGCTCTTCGGCAATAAAGCGCCCTTTGAAGTGTTCAAGGTACTCCGTATATTTAACACATTCGCTCTCATTAAAGAACTGATTATAGTAGCCCAAGTAATTGGTATTGTGCTGTGTTCCGACAACGCGCGACATATAGACGTTTCCGCCGTATGGGCTTGATGGCAGGAATTGACGGCAAGGATCATACTTATATATTGCGGGTGCTGCCGCCTCGTAAGCGGCACGTCTGCCTTTGTAATTTTCAGCGGTATCGGTACCGTCTATTCCGTTTTCGTTATCGCCGGAATACCACATAAAAGACTGGTGATTTCTGAGAAGCTTAACACCGTATTCTGCCTCTTTTTTCAGCTCGTCCATAAACCATTCTTCGTCTTCGGGATAGGCTCCGCAAGCCATAAGGAAATCCTGGGTAACCATTATACCTGCTCTGTCGCAAGCATCAAAGAAGGCTCTGTCCTCAAAGTGTCCGCCGCCCCACACACGGAGCATATTGAGATTCATCTCGGCGGCTCTTTCAACAAGCATTTCGTATTTTTCGGCATTAACTTCGGATGGGAACGGATCACAGGGCACCCAGTTTCCGCCCATTGCCAAAATTTTTATTCCGTTTATGACGATCTGGAAGCCGGAAGTCTTTTCGTTATGGTCCTTCATCTGACCTGCAACGTACGCTCTTATTTCGCGGCAGAACTTTTCCTCTTCGCTTCCCTCTTTATCGTCAAGCTGGAGTATCTTCATTGTTCTGATGCCGAAGGTATCCTCAAAAACGTTTTCGCCAAGAGTTACTCTGACTGTATACACGGGATGCTCACCGTATCCGAGAGGATACCAAAGCTCGGGGTCCTCAATATCATATCGGCGAACAGTCTTGGGCTCTTTTGAATACACGCTTTCGCTTTTTACAGTCTCGCCATTTGGAGAGATTACTTCGATCTGCATAAGACCGCCGTTTTCGTAGTTTGCAAAGTCAAGCTCAAGGCGGATCTGAGCACTGTAGCTGTCTATATTTTCGGTAACGATGTACGCACTGTCAACGTACATATCGTTCCCGTATCTGATATACACGGGACGGTGTATACCGCATGTAACGAATCTGTCCACCCAGTCCCAACCGTAAGTACACTGCATTCTTCGTGTATTCATTCGGTCCTTTGCAAATGCCGCTCTGCGTTCGGGCATATCCTTTGTTTCTTTTACAGGAGAACGAAATTCCACACGAAGCTCGTTGTCTTTACTCTTAAGCTTTCCTCCCACAAAATACTCGTGAGGAATGAACATATTATGTGCTCCTCCGATATGCTCACCGTTTAAATAAATTTCGCAATAGGTATCAAGCCCTTCAAACACAAGGGTTGCGTTTTCGGATTCTTCTGCATCAAAAACGCAGGTATACGTAAAATCCTCGTTTTCTATCCACTGACAGTTATCGTTATTATCACGCCAGTAATAATCATCTATTTTTTCCTGCTTCAAAAGCTCGGTATGCACGCATCCCGGAACTGTTGCTGACAAAACGCCAATCTTTTCTCCGCTAAGCGTCCAATTTTTATCAAGATAATACTTTTTCATTTACTTTCTCCTAATGCCATTTTTTGAAGTATAACACAAAAATAAATCAAAGTCAATATACAAAGAAAAAATCTACGAAAAATAGAAAAACCAAGCCATATGGCTTGGTTTTGGTGGAGACAGCAGAACTCGAATCTGCGACCCCTTGCATGTCAAGCAAGTACTCTAACCAACTGAGCTATGCCTCCGCATCGGTAACGAGCTATATTATACACGAAATTGCCCAACTTGTCAAGATGTTTTACGTCAAAAGATAATTTTTTACAACAAAAGCCCCACAAGGGATGAAAATTTTTCCTTATGGGGCATTATTTTAAATTACAACTTTTTTCCTCAAGTCAACTTTTTTATAATAAAAGAATGAAAGGAGAGAACTTAAAAGCCAACCTGCAGGATATCCCATCGCTATGGGAATTATATCATTACAGATAAAATTAGACATAACAAACATATAAACCTGCCTGAATGCAACGAACGAAGTGAGCATTATTATCATAGGTGCCCGACTGTTGCCCGCTCCGCGAAGTGCTCCCGCAAGTATCTGGTTAAAGCAACACAACACGTAAAATGGAGATATCCACCGCAAAAGCATCGCACCGTATCTTATTACTTCGGGATTCTGATTAAAGAATGAAACAAGCGATTCGGGAAAAATCAAAATCGGAATCATTATTGCGACGGTGGACACAACAGCCATAGAAATCGTTGTTTTTATTCCTTTCTTGGCTCTGTCTACGTTTCCGCAGCCAAGATTTTGCCCCACAAAAGTTGTAGCGGCAATAGCCAGCGACTGCATTGGCAAAAACATAAATTGGTCTATCTTGGCGTATGAAGTCCACCCCGACATACAATGTTCACCGAATTGATTTATGTAGGATTGAACAAAAACATTTGAAAAAGCGGTAATTGAAAGCTGTATTGCTGCCGGGAATCCCACTTTGACGATTTTCTCCAGCGACTCTTTATCTATTTTTAAGTGATTTGGAATCAATTTTACACAGTTGCTCGTCGTGAGCAATGTAAAAATCACAAGCAGTGCCGAAACACCCTGTGCTATTATTGTAGCGTACGCAACACCCGCAACGCCCATTTTGAATTTAATTACAAACAAGAGGTCAAGCACCACGTTAAGCAACGCGGAAACTACCAAAAACAAAAACGGTCTTGTGGAATCACCAACCGCACGCAAGATTCCCGAGCCGATGTTATAAATCATCAGACCGATAATTCCGCTGAAATATATGGTAAGATAAGTTTTAGCCTCAGAAAACACATTTGCCGGAGTGTTCATCATATTAAGCATATACGGAATGAGAATTATTCCCACCACAGCAAACAATACGCCCATAATCAGCGTAATACATGCTGAGGTGTGTACAGCCTTATCGACCTTGTCAAAGCGCTTTGCACCGTAATTTTGTGAAATCACTACACCCGCACCACTTGAGAAGCCGACAAAAAGTCCGATTATCATATTTATAATGGGGCCTACAGAACCGACCGCTGCGTATGCTGCGTCATTTTCCACATAGTTTCCTATAACCCACGTATCAACTGTATTATAAAACTGTTGAAACAAATTACCCACAAGCAGAGGCAACGCAAACACAAGGATATGATTAAAAATATTGCCCTCAGTCATATCCACGTCTTTTTTTGAAAAGAAACCGAGCTTTTTTACTTTTTCCACTTTTTTACCTATTATTTGACCTTATATGTTTTTAATTCTTCTTTTATTTCCTTGGAAATCCGATAGCTTTCACAAGCCTTTTGGATTGTTTTATTGTGTATCCAAGGTTCAAGCTTTTGTTCTTTTATATATGGCAACGTCTCAGAATACTTATATGTAAGAGCTGTGGCAAAAAACCACGCGACCGCCATTTTGACATAATATTCGTCGCTTTTTACAGCCGCAGCTTTTTCCAAACATTCAATCTTAAAATTCTCATCAAGATAATATTTCATAAGCATACACAGACCGAATCTTATGTGATACGTATGACCGCAATCTATCCAACGAAATGCGTCTTTATATAGCTTATCGGTATTTTTCGCAAAGCATTTCGGAGACATCATGTCACAGGTTGCCCAGTTGTCAACATACGGCAAAAAGTCATCTATACGCTTTACAAGTTCGTCATAATCCGATAATTGTTCAAGCATAAAAGCGTGCAGATTGTCCTCCTCGTAAAATCTATGAGGAAGGTCATTGAAAAAATTCTCCGCGTTTTTACGGTACAGCTCCTTAGCGTATTTACGCAACACGGGAGTTCGCACGCCGATTATTCGCTCTTCGGAAACACCGGGGATAAGCTTGCGATGAAACTCCTTATATTCACTGTCGGAAAAAGAAAACAGTGTTTTTTGTATATTTGTTAAGTCATCCACGCAAACACCTCTTTTCATTAGTAAATTATATCACAGGTTTTTATTTCAATCAAGCACTTAACAAAAAATCCGACAATTGTTTACAAATTGTCGGATAATATTTATTTCTTTTTTATTGCGAACGCACACCAGCCGTTATCTACTACGTGTTCAACTATTTCAAAACCGAATTTTTCAAATGCTTCCATAACGTCGTCGGCACGCTCATTAATAATACCCGAAGCAAGCAATATGGCGTCATCTTTCATATATCTGCCAACATCGGGAAGCATACGAATTATGATATCAGCTACGATATTTGCGCATACGAGGTCGTACTGACCGCCTTCAATATCAACCTGTTTAAGAAGGTCGGATTGGTCGCAGGTTATATTTTCGCAAGCGTTTATCTCGATATTTTCGCATGCGACACGGACAGCCACTTCATCTATATCGTATGCCTTACACTCTTTTGCACCAAGCTTTGATGCGCAAATTGCCAAAATTCCGCTTCCGCAACCCACGTCAAGAACTCTTTGTCCCTGTTTAGTATACTTTTCAAGCAAGCCGATAACAAGACGTGTAGTCTCGTGAGTTCCAGTTCCGAATGCCATACCGGGATCCATTGTAACAATAACGTCATCGGGCTTGACATCATACTTTTCCCACGCGGGAACTATTACGATACGCTCACCGATCTTAAGCGGTTTATAGTAGGCTTTCCAGGAGTTTGCCCAGTCTTCTTCGTTGACGCCTACGACCTCGACTTCGACTTCAAAGCCTTCCTGCTCGCTTCGCTCTTTAATAAAGCTTATCGCTTCATTGAAGTTTTGCTCTACGGGAAGGAACACCGAGACAGACGCGATAGTTTTATCCGCGTTAAGTATAGATTCATCTATGAGATCGCCATAGCAAGTTTTCAGGTCAATATCACTGAAATCTTCTATCATAAGATTGTTACTTATCATACTCATAATTGCGGTCAGGTCATCAAGATGACAAAGCTTTACAGTACCCTTTACCTGATGCCATTCTTTTACGTCCGAAAGTGCTCCGCACATATAATCTTTATCTATCATAACCGATCTCCGTTATTTTTTGTCAAAAAGCTTTTTAAAAAAGCCTGTCTTTTTTCCGTAGTTGTTTTCACCGCAGCTTTCGGCAAATGCCCTCATATGATCCTTTTGCTTTTCGCTAAGCCCCTTGGGAATCTCAACGTTCACCGTGAAAACAAGATCTCCGCGACGGTTGGAATTATTTACCGACGGAATTCCCTTTTGTCTTATAGTAAACTGTGTTCCGGGCTGTGTTCCTTCGGGAATGGTGTACTGTATGTTACCTTCCAGGGTCGGAACCGTAATTTCAGCACCGAGAGTTGCCTCTGCAACTGTAATCGGAACCTCGCAATAAATATTATATCTGTCACGTTCAAACACGCTATGTTGTTTTACTCTGACGGTTATAACAAGATCTCCCGCGGGGCCGCCGTTCCTTCCGTCACAGCCCTGTCCGCGAAGTGCAATTCTTTCTCCGTCGTCTATTCCTGCGGGAATCGACACCTCAAGCTTTTTGGAAACCTTGACAAAACCGGTTCCGCGACAGTTCGAGCAAGGAGTTTTTATGAATTTTCCGGTTCCACGGCACGCATCACAAGTGGTGGTTGATTGGAACTGCATTCCCATCATACGCTGAACCACACGTCTCTGTCCGCTTCCTCCGCACGCACTACAGGTTTCGGGTTTTGTTCCCTTTTCAGCTCCGCTTCCTCCGCAATCCGAACAACGCTGGATTCTATTATAGGTTATCTCCTTTTTAACACCGAATGCAGCCTCTTCAAAAGTAATAGTTACAGACGCTCCAACGTCATCTCCTCGCATTGGAGCATTTCTGCGTGCACTGCTGTTTCCTCCGCCGAAAATATCGCCAAAAATATCGCCAAAACCACCGAATCCGCCAAAGTCAAAGCCACCAAAGCCGCCGCCTGCCCCCGGTCCGCCCTGTTCAAAAGCTGCGTGACCGAACTGGTCATACTGCTGTTTTTTCTGTGGATCGGAAAGAATGGCATATGCTTCGTTTACTTCCTTGAACTTCTTTTCAGCCTCGGCGTCACCGGGATTCATATCGGGATGATACTTCTTGGCAAGTGATCTATAGGCTTTTTTTATCGACGCCTCATCGGCACTTTTGTCAACGCCAAGCACGTCATAATAGTCTCTTTTGTCTGCCATTTAAGACTTGTCCTTTCTGATATGACTCTGCGGGAAAGGTGAAAACTCACCTTTCCCGCGTTATTTTGTTACTGGTTGGTCTTGTCTTCGTAATCGGCGTTGTAGTATGTGGAATCGCCGTTCTGATCATTGCCGCCCATATCTCCCATATCGGGGCCGGCACCCTGAGCACCGCTCTGCTTATAGAGTTTTTCGGAAAGTGCATAGAAAGCCTTTTCAAGTGCTTCTGTATCTGCCTTGATAGCTTCTGTATCTCCTCCGTTAAGCGTTGCACGAAGCTTTTCGATAGCCGCCTTTACGTCTGCCTTGTCCTCTTCGAGGA
>JAFTLM010000421.1 GCA_017455945.1 Clostridia bacterium
AGTCGCCAAGCGTGGTGAACATTCTCTTTCTGGACGAAATCTCTGCCGCGCCCCAGTCGGTGCAGGCGGCGGCGTACCAGATTACCCTGGATAGGGTGGTGGGCGAGCATCGTCTGCCCGAAAACTGTATCGTGATTGCCGCAGGCAACCGCGTCACCGACAAGTCGGTGGCGTACAAAATGCCCAAAGCACTTGCCAACCGTCTTTTGCACATAGAGGTTGAGGGTAGTTTTTCCTCTTGGCTCGACTGGGCTGTCAAAAACGGCATAAACGAAAAAGTTGTGGGCTTTCTCGCTTTCCGTGCCGATATGCTTTTCGGCTTTGATGCCAAAAGTGACGATTTGGCGTTTGCCACTCCGCGTTCATGGGAGATGGTCAGCAATATTCTCAATACAGTTTCAAATAATGTCACCGATATGTATGCCCTGATTGCGGGACTTGTGGGAAGCGGAATAGCATTGGAGTTCAGATCCTGGAGTGAGCTTCACCGAGACCTTCCCGATATTGAGGGAATATTCAACGGTACCGAGTTGAACCTGCCCAAGACCTCTGATACGATGTACGCGGTTGTTTCGGCTATGCTTATCTATGCAAAGGAACACAGATACGAGCTTAACCGCATTGGCAATTCCATCAAATACGCCGAAAAGATGCCTGCGGATTTCGTTGCGTTGTTGCTTAGAAGTTATGAGGCAATAGAAGAAGATTATAAGAGCATACTTATGCAAATTCCCGAATATCTTGCGGTTGCCGGAAAAAGGAGCATTATGAGAAATGGCTCGGTTTGATGCAAAAACCTTGGAAATTATCAAGCGTTTGCAAAACGCACGGCTTTCTCTTATGGCAAATCAACCCTTTTACGCACTTCTGCTGATGAACCTGAAATTCGCCCTGGACGTCTCCTGCGAGACGGCGTATACAGACGGGGAACGCATCGCCTTTAATCCCGACTTTATAAATGAGCTGGATGACGGCGAGCTGGAGTTTGTGCTTATGCACGAGGTTCTTCACGTAGTTCTTGCCCACCCCTTCAGACATCAGTCTGATTATGAAATGTTTGAGTTTGACATTGCCTGCGATATTATCGTGAATTCCAATATCCTTTACAGCTTTGGGAATGACAAAAGCAAGATAACTCTGAAAAAATACGGAGAATCCATGCACTGTATGCCAAACGGTGATGAGGGATATGAGTATTCGCTGGAAGAGGCGTATCAAATTCTTTTGGCAGAGAAATATAAGAAGAATAAAAAGCAAAGCGGCGGAGATAAAGGGAAAGGAAAAAGTAAAGGCGAAACCAAGGGCGTAGGTAACGGAAACGGATCGGGGGCATCACAGTCCGCCGAAGAAGAAGCAAAGGGCAACGGTAATGGCAACGGACAGGGAAAGGGAATCGGCGGAAAGGGAAACAGCGGTGAGAGCAAGACACCTCCTACCCTGGAGGAACTGATTGCATCCATAAAGAACAGAAATGAAGAAATCCGCAAAAACCTGAACAAAGAAGGGGGCGGAGGTGAGGAAAAAGAATCAAACGAGGGAGGCACCTTTGACGATCATTCTTTTTGGAATGGCGATGATGCGGAAATTCAGCGTGATACCTGGAGGGACCGAATGATTAAAGCCACCGAATTAATCAATTCGCTCGACTCGGGCAACAAGTCAAGGGGAATTGTTCCTGTTGGCGTAGAACGTATTGTGGAAGAGCTGAAAAAGCCGATTCTTGATTGGCGAACGATTCTTAACGATTTCGTTCAGGAGGAGATTTGCGACTATTCGTTTACGCCCCCCGACAAGCGAATGGAGGATTCGCCGTTCTTTCTGCCTGATTTCAACGAAAAGGACGAAAAGGCAAAGGACCTGTTGTTTATGATAGATACTTCGGCTTCTATGAGCCAAGGAGAGATTACCGAGTGTTACAGCGAGGTTTACGGTGCCATACAGCAATTTAACGGCAAGCTTACGGGAAAGCTGGGTTTTTTCGATGCCGTTGTGGTAGAGCCTATTCCGTTTGAAGACGAGGACGAGTTTAAAATCATACGTCCGAAAGGCGGAGGCGGGACGTCTTTCCACGCAATATTTGATTACGTCAAAGAACATATGCAAGACGAAACACCTGTAAGTATTATTATCCTGACAGACGGTTACGCATCCTTTCCGGACGAAGAAGCCACAATGGGAATCCCCGTCCTGTGGGTCATCAACAACAATAAAGTAAACCCGCCCTGGGGCAAGGTTGCGAGACTTGTTGAAGAAAAGAAATAAACGCACAGCAGTGCTTTAATTACCAATAAAAACATAGAGAGGGACCGAAAATGAACGATCTTCAGAAGATGAAAGACCTTATCGAGAAAATAAACAAGGCGGACGAGGCGTATTTCAAGAATGATTCGCCCATTATGACCGACCGCGAATACGATGCATTGGTGCTTGAGCTTAAAATGCTCGAAAGAATTACCGGGATTCATTTCTCAAATTCGCCAATCGGTAAAGTGCCGAGTGACGAGAAGGCAGAGCTGAAGACCGTTCGCCATTCAAAGCCCATGCTGTCTTGTAATAAGACGAAAGAGATATCCGATATTATCAAGTTTGTTGCCGACAAAGACGTGGTTTTCTCTTGGAAAATGGACGGACTTACACTTGTTCTCCGTTATGAAAACGGAAAGTTTGTTCAGGCGGTAACACGCGGAAGCGGCGGCATTATCGGAGAGGACGTAACCCATACCGTCAGACATATCAGGAATATTCCTCTTGCGGTTCCGTGCAAAGAAAACTTCGAAGTCAGAGGCGAGGGCGTGCTTTCCTGGGAAGATATGCAGATACTTTCCAAGCTTGGAGACGTTGCGGTAACGCATCCCAGAAGCATAGCCGCGGGAGCGGTAAGAAGTGCAACTGAGGACAGAGGCAAGCTTGCCCACACCGACTTTTTCGCGTTCGAGCTTATCAAAGATGAAGCCCCCGAAACCAAGACAGAACAGCTTGCTTTTTTGAAAGCCAACAATTTTGACGTGGTGGAGCATAAACTGATAGGTCAGGACGATGACATCAGGGATTGCATAGAAGGCTGGACGCCCGAGGGCTTTGCGTATCCCGTTGACGGCGTGGTGTGTGAGTATAACGACATCGCATACGGAAAAAGTCTTGGAGCAACCGCACATCACGAAAAGAGAATGCTCGCACTTAAATGGAAGGACGAAGTCAAGGAAACCCGCTTTCGCGGAGTTGAACTGAACACCACCAGAACGGGTGTAGTCAGCATTGTGGGCATCTTTGACGAGGTTACCATTGACGGAAGCCGAATTCACAGAGCCAATCTTCACAACGTCAGCAATTTTGAAAAATACAAATTCGGCGCAGGAGATATTATTACCGTGTATAAAGCCAATATGATAATACCTCAGATTGCCGAAAACAAGATGATGAGCGGTACCTATGAATTGCCGAATTTCTGCCCTTGCTGCGGAGAAAGGCTGACGGTGAAGTTTAACCAAAGCGGTATAAAGGAGCTTTATTGCCCCAACGAAGAGTGCATCGCCCGTCATTCGCAGAAGATAGCAAGATTTTGTGACAAAAGTGCAATGAATATCGAAGGACTTTCGGCATCGGTAATTGAGCGAATGATGGCTTACGGCTGGTTGAAGGGATATAAGGATATTTATCATCTTGACATTCACAGGGATGAGATTATATCAAGTCCGGGTTTTGGAGTTGATAGCTATAACGCAATATGGGGGGCTATAGAGAAAAGCCGCAGGTGTCATATGTACCAGTTTCTTGTGGGTCTTGGTATCAGGCACCTTGGCCCCGAGGCGGCAAAGATTTTGCACCAGTATTACTACGGCTCTATGGAGGACTTTTTGAAAGCTATTAAAGACGGCTTCCGTTTTTCGCATATCGCAGGTGTGTCCGAGTCGCTTGAACGCAATATTTACGACTGGTTTGAGAACGAGAAAAATCTGAGAACGATGAGGGCGGTAATGAGCGAGCTTACCTTTATCGGCAGAAGCCGTGAGCTTGCGGGGAAGAGCAATCCGTTTATGGACACCAACGTGGTGGTTACAGGCACGTTCAATAATTTTTCGAGAGAGGGGCTTCTTGACCTTCTCGCATCGCTTGGAGCGAGAACAAGCGAAAAAGTTACCGCAGAAACCGACTATCTTGTTTACGGTGCGGTTCCCGGAAGCAAAAAGGTTGGACTTGCCATAGAATACGGCGTAAATATGATAAGCGAGGACGGTTTTGGCAAAATGCTGGCAAAAGTCGAATATATGGAAACTTCGGGAGAGTGATTGTTTTTTACAAAAATCTGAAAGGGCGGTTCACTTCAGTGTGAACCGCCCTTTTTTACGTTATTTGATTTCGTCCGAGCCGCAGGCTTTAAGCACGTGCTTGTAAACTTCAAGCTCGTAATCTGGGGTGTAGGGATTGACCTTTTCGCCTCTCACCATTTCGGCAAAGGATGCCATCATGGCGTCGTAGCGGTCGAAAAGTCCGATGGTTTTCCATTCTCCGATGTCGTGCCAGGAGTTTATATCGTTGCCGGCTCTTTCCGAAGATATTCTTATCCTCGTGTTGTGGTTGTTGTGGGGGGTTCTTACACCGTAGATCTCAAGGGGATTTATTTCTACAGTTCCCCTTGTCCCCGAAATGACAAGCTGTCGGCGCAAGAATCCGAAACGCTCGGTTGCGTATGTCTTTACAAAGGAATTTCCACTGTCGTATTTCATTATCGCAAAGCCCTGATCGTCGGCGGTTACTCCTTCCACACCCGAGCAGCTGTTAAGGGGGATTATCTCCTTGGGCATACCCATAAATCCGATTACCAGATCAACAAGGTGGCATCCGAGGAAGAACATCATTCCGCCGGGGAATGAACTTAACCACTGGCGCTTTTCCGCTTTGTGGTGGCAGTTCATCTGCGCTTCGACAGAGATAATCTCGCCGATCTCACCGCTGTTTACAACTTTGTGCGCCTGGATCACCGCGGGATTGTAGCGGTACATATAACCGAGGTGGAAGGGGACGTTGTTTTTCTTGACCGTCTCAACAAGCCTCTCAAAATCCTCAAGCTTTATTCCGCCCGGCTTGTCAAGATGTACGGCAATTCCGCGCTCCGCCGCCATAATAGCGTATTTTACCGAGGATATTTCGTTTGTTTCAATGATTACGGCGTCAAGGTCGGGGATATTGAATATCTCTTCAACCGTCATAAGATTGTGTCCCTCATAGAGCTTGTCTTTTATCCCATTAACGGCGACAGGGTTGGGGCGAGAATCCTCATCGGGCTCTACCGCAATACCTACCACCTCGAAAATATCGCTAAGGTGTGTTATTGAACGGTAAGTGACATTTGCGTGGTCGTGCTGAACGCCTATTTGCGCAACTTTAATTTTTCTCATATCTTACTCCAATCTCGACCAGTCGAACTGCGAAATAAGAGGAAATTCGCGGTCGTTAATAAGTCTTGTGTATACTTCGAAGCAATCGGCAGGCGAATTGACCTCACTTGTAAGGTCGTCAAGTGTAAGTCTGCCGAAGTGCATCATTTTCATAATAGCGTTTATATCGTCCTTTTCGGTGAACCAGCCGTGGTGGGATTCTTCCTTCGGGCGTGCCATGGTGTGCGCGCCGATAAGGGTAATTCCGGGGCAGTGTATCTTGCGGTAGTAGTCGATGTGGAATTCCTTATTTCTGGTGCAGCCGAGAAGTGCCACGCGTCCGTAACGAGCCATGCAGTCAAGCGTTTCGTCAAGACCCGCACCCTGACCGGTTACTTCGATAGCAACGGCAACCCCGCCGCCCGTTACAGCCTTTACCTTGTCGGCGAATCCTTCTTCAAAGGGGTCAAAGGCGTAATCCGCACCTCCTCTTATTGCATCCTCGCGTCTCTTTGCTACGGGGTCAACGGCAATTATAGGTGTAGCACCTGCCGCGCGGAGCATGCGAACAGCAAACTGACCCAGGATACCGAGACCCATGACCATAGCCGATTCGCCCATTTCAAGCTTGCATTTTCTTATTGCCGCCATGGGGAAGGTGGCGATATGTATAAATGCGGCTTGCTCGAAGCTGATGTCATCATAAGGAATTTTGGTGATTCTTTTTTCCTGTACCGTGCTTATACTTGAGTGCGTGCCCCAGCTTACAATAACTCGGTCACCAACTTTTACGTTCTTGACATCGGAACCAATTTCGGTAACAATACCGGACGCACTGTAGCCGAGTGTACGGGGGAATTGAACACGCGGTGCGTTAGGACCGCTAACACTTGGGTCGCCCATGATGTTGGCTTTCTCTGTGCCTGCCGATATTGTGCTGACGGCAAGCTTTACCCTGACGCTGTCACCCTGAAGCTCCTCAACGTCCTTTGTAAGAAGCTCTGCTTTGTTTATTTCTGTGAATACTATCTGTTTCTTTTCCATGTTTTTCTCCTTTCGGGGGATTACAAATTCAGTATAGCATATTGACAGAGCTTTGAAAATGTGTTATACTTCAAAAAAAGAGTACAATTCTCCAAAAGGAGGTAAAAATGAATCCTTACGAGCTGTTGCTTTCTCATTTTGATATTCAGATAATCAACCCCGAGGACGGCAGAGTGAACCACATAAACCTGGGTGCGAGCTTCAATTATTTTGCCGTGATAAAAAGTGGGCACGCGGTTCTTACAAGCAGGGACGAAAGAGTAGAACTCTTTCCCGGGGAGCTTTTGTATATCCCACGCGGACTTGTCTATGTGTCCGAATGGTACGGTGAGGGCGGATGTGTATTTTATTCAATGCCGTTTACTTTCAGATATCTGCCCGAAAACGCAGCTTACGCTTTGCAAAAAATAAGTCCCGAAAATGAAGTTTTCAGGGAACTTTTTGACAAGATTTACGATTGCAAAGTTCAAGAGCCCGCGAAATCGCTTTCGCTTTTTTACGAGCTTTACGGAGAGGTTGCGGTAAAGCTTGAAAAAAGGGAACTATCCTTTGAAAACAGCAGAGTTTCAAGGGCGATAAGGTATATGGACACTCATGTTACGGACACCTTTGACGTCCCCGCACTTGCCAAAATGTGCGAAATGAGTGAATCGGGATTTTACGTGGAATTCAAAGGGCTTACCGGGCATACGCCTATCGAATACAAAAACATTTTGCGTTGCAGGCGTGCCACGGAGCTTTTGCAAAACACAAGCGAAACGGTTGAAGCTATAGCCGAAAGGGTGGGCTGCACCGATGCATCGTATTTGCGTCGGCTTCTATATAAGGAATTAAAGAAAACACCCAAACAAATAAGAGCCGAAAAAGAGACTATATAAAAGCATCCGAAAGTACTGTATTTGCAATATTTTTGTAATGTTTAAGCAATAAATTGTAATTGACAAACTTTTTGGGCGTATGTTATAATTGATGATGTAAATTTATTAACTTTTAACGCAAAAAGCACAAAAGAAAGGGGATTTTTATGAAAAAAATTCTGTCTCTCATTATGCTGGTATTCGTTCTGTCTTCAGCCGTGTCCTGTGCTGTTGCCCCCGCGTATGAAGCAGGCGAAATATTGAGCAACGAAACTGCCGTATCGCTTAATTCGGAAGAGGAGGTTATAACAATAACCGCTTCCGATGCCGCTTATATAAGAAGCGGCAATCACCAATACACCAACTTCAAGGATACGCCCTTCTATTTCATAAAGAACGACGGAACCGAGACCACAAGACACGTGGTAGCAAAGTTTGATATATCCCGGTTTACCGAACCCTTGCAGGGCACCGCAAACGTGGTTGTCAACTTCTACTCGGTTTCACCGATTCACGAATCAACCGGCGAAACCGAAATCAAGCTGAAGGCTTATAAGGAAAGCTCAAACTGGAGCTCCGACACGGTTACGTTCAGCAACTTTCAGCCTCTTTCCGAAAGCAATTATATAGCTCAGAACGACCTCATCAAAAACGACGTTTATATTGACATAACCCCATACGTAAACCAGGCGATAAAGAACGGTGAGAAAAGCATTACCGTGCGTTTTGTGCCCAGCACAAGAACGGTAGCCGAAATGAGGGTGAACACACTTTCAAGCGAATTTCCGCCAAAGCTGGTGGTTCAAAACAGAGCACACTCCTTCTACCGATACGATATCCTGCCCGATGAAGCCGCAAACAAGGCTTTGTGGGATTACGGAAAGCAGGTTTTTGACGAGTGGAACGTGAGATATCAGGAAATACTTGCAAAGGGAGATTACCCGGTATCCCCCATTAACAGCAACAAGGGCGATTATACGTTTACCACAAACGCAACTCTGCAGGAAACAGGCAAAAAGATATACACCTTCGACACACGCCTTGCAACTACGCTTAACGGATTCACACCGGGTGCGGACGACGTAAAACTTGATGAATACGGAGGAATAATTTCCGATACTCGCTTTGAGCCAACCGGATATTTTTATACCAAGAACGTAAACGGCAGATGGATGGTCATAGACCCTCTCGGATATCCTTGTCACATTACGGGTATCAACCACGTTTACTACGCATATTCTCAGTCCAAGTATCAGACCAAGGCGATGTCCCAAAAATTCGGAAGCGAAGAGAAATGGGCACTTTCCACCACACGTTGGCTCAAGAACGACCTGGGCTTTAACGTATCGCTCGGCACAGACGCCACTATCCTCGGCGTTGAAAACGGCTCGGCAACAACTATATACGTTCCCGGTGTCGGCAGATATGCCTCAAGTGTCGGACTTAACGCTTCCACGGGAGGAACGACCGATTTCCTTTATAACGGAACTATGCCGGTGTTTGACCCCGCGTTTAAGACCTACGTTGACGAAATTATGCCCGATGCAATAAGCAGTTATAAAGACGAAGAGAGAATACTCGGCTTTATTTCCGACAACGAGCTTCCCACAGCCGATTCTATTTTCACCGACTACCTGACGCTTGACCCCACTATCAAGGCGAATCACTATTCATATGTTTGTGCCTGGACTTGGGTTATGGAAATGACGGGAAAGAGCGGAGAGGAAATAAACGTTGCGGATATCGATTCGCTTTCCGCAGAGGTGGGAACCGACCTCCGTATGCTCTTCAAGGGATTTGTTTACGATAAGTATTTCAGCGTAATGCAACCCGCTATTAAGAAAGTCTGTCCCAATCATATGTATCTCGGTGTTCGTCTCCTTACAGGTACACAGTGGGGCGAATGGGTAGGACGCTTCAACGGTTACTGGTGCGATATTATGTGCATCAACTATTACGGAGAATGGGAAATCCCCGCGGAACAGCTTGAAAACTTCGCAAAGTGGACGGGTAAGCCATTTATGATTACCGAGTTCTACGCGAAGGGTGCCGATGCTGTCGGTGCTGACGGCAAGCTCTTCACAAACGAGGACGGTGCAGGCTGGATATGCAAGAACCAGACCGACCGCGGATATTTCTATCAGAACTATACGCTCCGCCTTCTTGAGGCCAAGAACTGCATTGGCTGGCTCTACTTCCAGTACATAGACAACGACCCCACCGATGAAACTATCGAAAAGGGGCAGAAAAACTCCAATAAAGGCATCGTAAACAGCGACCACGACAGAGAAATATACGATGACTTCCACAGCCAGATAGCATTGATAAACAAAAACAAATATTCACTTGTGGAATACTTTGATAAGGTTGATTATTTTAAATGATAACGTGAAAAACTCCCGCCTGTTACAGGCGGGAGTTTTTATAGGTTAATCTTTTCTGAATTCGCTTGGGGTTCGGCCTGTTTCCGCTTTAAAATATTTGGAAAAATATGACGGCGATTCAAAGCCTGACATTCTTGCTATTTCTTCCACTCGGCAATCGGTTCCGATGAGCAGTTCCTTGGCTATTTTTATCCTGTAGCGAATGATGTAATTGTGTAGGCTTGTCCCTATATGAGCCTTGAACATTCTGTTTAAGTGATTGGGGTGATATTTAAACTGATTGGCTATTGATATGTTTGAAATCGGTTCGCGATAGTGAGAACGGATAAATGCCATTATTTCACCTATTTCACGAGGCTCGGAAGTGGTGTTTTCGGTAACCTTTCTTAGTGCACGGGTCAGTATTCGTTTAAGTATAGCACCGCTTTCTTCGCGGTAAAACCGGGGACGGTCCGCAAAAAGCCGTTCTATTTCTTTTATCATATCAAGAGTGCTGTGATCTCCTTCAAATACCGCTGTGCGTTCGGTTTCGGGAGGCGTGTCGGCAGATATTATCAGCTCTTTTTTAAAAAGCCGTTCGGGTTGAGGGCGGATGGTCATTTTATGGTCGCTCCGCCTGCTGTTCATATCAAAATTGAAAATACAAAAAAGATGGTTGTCTCCGTATTGCGGATGGTACCTTAACAAATACGGTGTCGCGGGCGGGATAACCGCAAATGTGTTTTTTGTTATTTCAAAAGATGAGTCTTTTGTTTCGATAATAAACGCTCCGCTTACGCAGTAAAAAAGTCTGAAATCGTATGCCAGAAGCATTTCGCTGTAGTCTTCGCCCACCTTTCGGGTCCAAAAAAATCTTATATATGGATTTATATCGGTGAAATTCATAGCGTACCTCCTGTGGGATTTGTTTTTATTGTAACATAAAAAATCGGCAATATCAAGCTTTTTCGGAGAAAAATGTTTATTTTGTTATATTTAATGTTTGCTATCTTTCTTGAATGTTAAAAGAGAATATGATAAAATGTAAAAAAACAGGGAGGAACTGTTATGAAAATAAGAATTGGTATTGTTGGTGCCGGAAGCTTTTCCGACGATTTTATAAGACTTTTTCTGCTTCACCCCGACGTTGAAAAGGTGGCTGTTGCAGATCTTGACCCCGAAAGAAGAAAGGCAAGTGCCGAAAAGCACGGCGTTACCGAGCTTTATTCGTCTCTTGATGAAATGCTTAAGGAGAGCAAGGATCTTAACTGTATAGGTATCTTTACTCAAAGACACCTGCACGGTCCTATGGTTCTTCAGGCTTTGGAAGCGGGAAAGCACGTCTTTTCGGCGGTGCCCATTGCCTGTACGATTGAAGAAATAGAGAAGATAGTTGAAAAAGTGAAAGAGACTCGTCTCGTTTATATGATGGGCGAAACCTGCTACTATTTTCCCGACGCTATTTACTGCCGTCAGAAATATAACGAGGGTGCGTTTGGTAAGTTCGTGTACGGAGAGGCTCAGTATTATCACGATATTTCCGAGATGTACGCAAGCTTCAAGCATAGCGGAGGAGAGAATTGGCAGAGAGCTGCGGGAATCCCTCCTATGTTCTATCCCACTCACTCCATATCTATGCTGTTCGGTGCTATAAACGAATACGCCACAAAGGTTTCCTGCCTCGGTCTGCGTGACGATTTCCATACCGACGAAATATACGGAGAGGGCAAAAACTTTTGGGATAATCCGTTCTCCAACCAAACGGCGATCTTCCGTATGTCGGGCGGCGGCGTGGCGAGAATAAACGAGTTCAGACGTGTGGGCTGCCATAAACCCTCGTCGTTTATAACCGGATTTTACGGTGACTTCGGTACTTACGAGCACAGTATTCTTCAGCACACGTTCCAGAGAGGAATTTCGGCAGTAAAATGGGGGCTTGACAAGCAGACAAAAATGGAGTATCTTGACGAGCTTCTCAACTCCGAGGCTTACGTTGCCGACAAAAAGGCAGGCACAATCAACTGGGAAAGAGCGCAGTCAAATATGGAATATGTCAAGGGCTTCTGTGCAATTCAGGATAAGGGCAGACTTCCCAAAATATACAGAAACGACAAGCCGTTCTCGCACTTCAATTCACACCCCTTCCTTGTGGATGACTTTGTTCGTGCGGTGGTTGACGACAAGCTTCCTCCCAACAACGCCTGGGATGCGGCGAGATATATGATTCCGGGACTTATCGCTCACGAGTCCTCTCTGCGTGACGGCGAGCTGATGGAGATTCCCGACCTGGGCGGAGCACCCGAGGATTGGGCGAAGCTTGAGTATACCAAGAAAGACTATTACGAAGAGGACGTTAAATGAAAATAAGTTCCTGTATAGATATGATGTTTTCCCACCGTACCTTTGACGAGCGTATAGCCGCGGTGCAGGCGGCGGGAATAGATACCGTTGAGTTCTGGAAGTGGACGAATAAAGATATTGAAAAAATTCATAGCGAGCTTGAAAGCCGTAATATGAAGTTGTCAGTGTTCAATATTGACTCAAAAGACGAAAAACTGTCCTACGACCTTTCGCGCGGCATTTTGAACGCAGGCAGAAAAGAGGAGTTCCTTGCCGCTATAAAGGAAAGTACTCCCGTGTACAAAAAGCTTGGGGCTTGCGGTATGATAGTCCTTGTGGGCGAAAAAATCGAGGGAATGTCCGACGAAGAACAGTTTGAGAATATTTTCGATTGTCTTTTATACGTTCGCGATTACGTGGAGCAAGAGGGAATTACCCTGGTGGTTGAACCTCTTAACGATATTGACAGAAAAAATTATTTTATGCCATATTCGGCTCCGCTTATGGAAATATTGCAGAAGGTGAACAGTCCGAGAATAAAAATGCTTTACGATATCTATCATCAGCATATGATGGGGGATTTCAGTATGAAATTTGTGGCTGAAAATCTTACTTTTATCGGACATTTTCACGTTGCCGACTGTCCCGGACGGCACGAGCCCGGGACGGGAGAGGTGGATTACGTGAAAATAATCAGTGATATATTGAAGCTTGGTTATTGCGGTTACGTGGGGCTTGAATACAGAGCAACCTGCCGTGATGAGGAGACCTTCGGGTTCTTGAAGGAGATAGAAAATGCTTAAGGTTTGTATAATCAGCTGCGGAATGATAGCCAATGCGGCACACATTCCCGCGTATAAGCAATTTCCCAATGATTTTGAAATAGCGGCTGTTTCGGATATCAATGCCGAAGCTGCCGAAAACACCGCCAAACGCCACGGCATAAAGAAGTGGTATACCGATGCAAAAAAAATGCTTGATGAGTGTCGTCCCGACGTGGTTTCGGTGTGCGTGCCCAACTGTTTCCATAAGGAATACACGTTAATGGCACTTTCTTACGGAGCAAACGTGCTCTGCGAAAAGCCCTTGGCGTTTACAAAAAAAGATGCCGAGGAAATGTTTGCGATGGCAAAAAAGCAGGGAAAGGTCTTGATGGCGTGCCAAAGTATGAGATTCACTCCCGACAGACTTGCGGCGAAGAAATATATTGAGGAAAAGCAGGAAAATAACTTTTATTATATGGAGCTTTCACGTGTCCGCCGCCGCGGAATACCCTTTTGGGGGGCATTTCATATCGGCAAAATTTCGGGAGGCGGTGCCTTTGTGGATATAGGCGTGCATATGATAGATGCCGCACTTTGGCTTGTCGGCAATTCCGAAGTCCTTTCGGTGTGCGGAGTAAAGTCCAAAAATCACGCCGATGAGATTGGCGATCTCGTAAGCAGCGGAGCTCTTACAGGACACGTGGACAGTATAAGAAAATTTGATCCCGATGAAATGGACGTTGAGGATTTCAGTGCGGGAAGCGTAAAATTCAAAAACGGAGCGATGCTGAACTTCAAGGTGGCGTGGGCAACCAACCAGCCCGAGGAAGCCGGACTTAAACTGGTGAATAAAAACGTGGGAATAAATATTTCCGCCTGCGAGATTTACAGAGGAATGGAGCCCGTGGAGAAGCTTGACGGGATTCCGCTTGAGTATGACGGACATTTTCCGGGGCATTGCTATCTTGTGAAAAATATGAGAGACGTTCTTAAAAACGGTGCTGACCCGATTGTAAAACCCGAAGAAACGATTGCGTGCGCGGAGATAATAGAAGCGTTTTACCGATCAGCCGAGCTGGGCAGAGAGGTATTTGCGGAAGAATTATAAAACAAAGGGGCTTATTAAGCCCCTTTGTTTTAATCTATATAGTATGTAAACATATTATCTATAAGTCCCCATACGTCATCGGCACTGCCCATTTCATATTCTCCGTCTTCTACTATAAGACCGCCCGCAACGTCAAGAAGATTGGTGTCGGTGTCAAATATCATAAAAAATTTAATCATAAGGTTTTCCGAATATTGTCCTTCGGAAATTTTCACTTCAAGCGTATACGTAACGGGTTTTTGTGATCCGCTAAGATAATTGGAGTTAAGCCCTATGGCGCTTTTCCAGCCTTCTTCACTCTTGACAGAGTAGGAGGCTTTAATTCCTTCTTTTTGTGCCTCTTTTTCACAGGCTTTTTCCAAATACTCTACAAAAGGAGCATCCTCATAACCTTTCAAAACCGCCTTGTCCTCGGCTTTGGCACAGGAAACGCACAAAAGCGAACTGACAACAAGTAATACTGCCACTAAAATCAAAGATAATCTTTTCATTGTTTTCTCCTTATAGGTTTATATTTATCTGTGTTTACAGTATACTTCATAAATAACAAAAAGTCAAGATTAAATATGCACAAAACACCTATTATTTAAGGAAAATTTCTACAACCGGCACAACAACGTCGGGCTTTACTACCGGAAGCTTGAAAAATACGGTTTTTGAGTCTGTTGACACGACGTCTCCGGCGGTGCCGTGGCGTATTCCTACACTGTATTGTATCTCACTGTCGTCATGCAGGAACTGAACGTATTCTATCTTGTCCGCAAGATTTTCTACGGGAAGATTTATGAAGGGATAGGAGAAAAGATGGATATAAAGCCGTTTTCCGTCCTCGCTTTGAGTTAATACCGTGCCGTTTGGAGCCTTGAATTCGGGCTCTGCCATAGTGCAACCGTAAATTGAGCGAGAGTTGTATTTCATCCACTCACCGTAAACGGCAAGTGCATTCATAGCACGCTTGTCAAAATATCCTCGTGCACAAGGACCTACGTTCATAAGCAGATTGCCGCCGAGGGCTACCGTTTTGCAAAGCATTTCTATAAGCATTTGGGGAGATTTCCAGGTCATCTCGTCGCGGTAATATCCCCATGAGCCCGAGAAGGTCTGGCATGCTTCCCACGTGAGAAGCTCACCCGTTTCTTTGTGTCTGGGCCATTCATCCACCTGATACTGTTCGGGGGTGGTAATATCCTGCTCCACGTCAGCACGGTTGTCTATTATGATTTCGGGTTGGAGCTCACGGGCGACAGCAATAAGCTTTTCCGATTCCCAATCGTCCTTATTCTTGCCGCCACCGTTCAAGTGTGCGTATTTAGGGGAGGGGGTGTAGGAAAAGTCGAACCAAAGAATATCTATCTTACCGTAGTTGGTAAGCAGTTCTCTTACTTGATTTCTCATATATTCGGCGTATTTTTTCATATCTCGCTTTTGGTTTATTTCCGCCGCGTTGGGAAGGTCGCGCATGGGGTGGTACTTGTCAAGAGTAAATTCGGGATGATGCCAGTCGATAATAGAGTAGTAAAATCCTACCTTAAGTCCCTCGGCACGGAAGGCTTCAACGTACTCCTTTACAAGGTCGCGTCCAAAGGGGGTGTTTGTAATTTTGTAGTCGGTGTATTGTGTGTCGAAAAGGCAAAAGCCCTCGTGGTGCTTGGTGGTGAGTACAGCGTATTTCATACCTGCCGCCTTTGCGGCACGTGCCCACTCACGGGCGTCAAACATATCGGGATTGAAATGCTTGAAATAATGCTCATATGTTTCTACGGGCGTTTTTTCACGTGACATTACCCATTCGTGGCGAGCGGGCATTGCGTAAAGACCGAAGTGAATGAACATTCCGAAACGGTCGTGAACGAACCATTCAGTATTTCCGGGTGATTTTCTGCGAACGTAGCTTGACATAAATTTTCCTCCTGTTGACATTTTCCGCCCGTTGTGATATAATTTGAACGGATTATGTGTTTTTTATTATAATACCATAATTTTATAGAAAATAAAATGTGTTTTTTGAGCTTGGTTATGTGTTTTTTGAGGTAAATTGTGGAGATTGAAAAAAATAAAAGCATAGAGGACTTTTTCAAAGAATATCACCTTTCGGTTTCCTATTGCGGTTACGTGCGTACGGGCAGCGATTGGCATCAGACGGAATTGCAGATGCCCTGGTCGAGATTGTATTACGTTCTGGACGGAGAGGGCTTTTTTGTGGCGGACGGACAAGAGATACCCATCGAGCCGGGGTACGTATATTTCGCACCTTGCGGCGTGACCTATGGATTTTACAGCAACTCAACCCTTGAAAAGCTATTTTTTCACGTCAATATCATAAAGGCGGACGGATACGACCTTTTCAATACCCCCGAAGCACGCATAATGCGATTTGAGTACAAGAGGGAAAAGGTGTTGGACAACGTGGAGCTTTTCCGTTCAACGGATCCTATAAAACAAATGCTTCTCAAAGCCGAGCTGTGGAAAACGGTTGCTAAATTCTCGTCGGCAATGTTGGGAGAGGATTGCGTCAAAAACAGCTATTCGCCTCAGGTGGCGGCGGCTATGTCTTATATCAGAGCAAATCTTTCGGCTTCGCTTAAAACAGGTGACGTGTCCGCCGGGATTTTTTGTTCTCCCAGCTGTCTTAACGACCACTTCAAGCGGGATGTGGGCGTAACGGTGGCAAAATACATAGACGATCTGCTGATGTTTGAGGCACGCAGAAGGCTGGCGTCAGAAAATGAGTCTGTGGGGGAAACAAGCAACGCTTTGGGCTATTGCGACCAGTTCTATTTCTCAAGGTGCTTTACCAAAAAATTCGGAATGTCGCCCAGGGACTACAAAAAACTGAGAAGTGAAAGTTGAACTTTATAAAATCAGAGCTAAAAAATAAAAAAACTATTGCAAAAGATAAAAAAATGTGGTATAATTGCCGCAGAAAAGAATAAACGCAGTTCATCGGGGCAAAACCCCGTTGTCGGGCGCTTTGTGCCCGGGGATAAGGAAATCGCGGTGAAAGTCCGCGGCAACAGCCATTACCGTAACTCTGTTTACCAATGTAAACGGTCAAGTCGGAATGCTTATCGGTCTGCGGTTGCAGAAGTCTCTTGGGCAAATGGGGAGATACGGCGACAAACGGCAGTGCAGTGCCGTTTTCCTGTAGCACCCCGCGGAGGGTGCTTTTGTTTTGTCCTTTTCGAAAAGCAAAAAAGAAAGGGAAGAATTATGAAAAAAACAAGTTTGATTTTGGCAGTGGTTGTGTTGTTGAGTGCACTTGCTTGCCTTGCCTCGTGCAGAGGACAGGTGGACGCGGAGGGCGTTTGGAAGGACGCTCTTTACACCTCGGATACCACCCTCGGAAACGGAAACAAAACCGTCTCGGTCAAGGTGGAGGTTGGCGACAAGTCGGTAACATTTACAATAAAAACCGATAAAACTATTCTGGGTGACGCTCTTCTTGAACACGGACTTATCGAGGGAGAAGAGGGGGCTTACGGTCTATACATAAAAAAAGTCAACGGAATAACCGCCGACTATGACGTGGACCAAAGCTATTGGGGCTTCTACAAGAACGGTGAGTATATGATGACGGGAGTTGACGGTACAGAGTTTGCCGACGGCGACAGATATGAGCTTGTCTACTCCAAATAACAGAGCCACACGGCTTGCAAGAATTCGCGAGCTGTGTATATTTGCAATGCTCGGCACCTTGATGTTTTGCTCCAAAATAGTTATGGAGCTGTTGCCGAACCTGCATATTATCGGTGCTCTTATGATGGTGTATACCATCGTCTTTCGTAAGAAAGCATTGATTCCGCTGTACGTTTTTGTCTTTATAACAGGGGTGTACGGCGGCTTCGCTCCCTGGTGGGTTCCGTATCTGTACATATGGCTTCCGCTTTGGGGATTGACTATGCTTTTGCCTCGAAATATGCCAACGCTTGTTGCGTGTATCGTGTATCCCGCCGTTTGTTCGGTTCACGGATTTGCCTACGGAACGCTCTACGCTCCCGCACAGGCAATAATGTTTGGTTTTGATTTCAAAACAACGGTGCGTGGATAGTCGCGGGCCTTCCTTTTGACGTAATCCACGGATTGGGTAATATCGTTATGGGAATGCTGGTGTACCCGCTTTCGGTGATATTGAAAAAAATCGCACGAGAGGCGTAAAACAACAAAAGGAGCCGTGCGGCTCCTTTTGTTATAACTTTTAATATAGCAGTCCGCAAAGCCTTTTTCCCGTGACTTTGTCCAACAATATGACGGCAAAGAACAGAAAGACTCCGACTGCGGTGACGATAATGTCGGTGATTGTGTCGTAAAGCGGCGAGAAGCCCAAGGCAAGCGACTCACCGACCCTTTGTGCATCGGCATCAAGAATGCGGTCGCAAACAAACTCAAACATCTCCCACAAAGCCGCACAGCCCATAACCGAAAGCGACAGAAGCGTGCAAAAAAGAGACTTTCCCACGCTTTGTGCTCCGTTTTTTACCATAATTATACTTATGCCCAAAGCGGCTTCAAATCCGAAAAGGCAGTGTACAAGCATATCCCATGCGTAGAACCTCTCGTAAAAATCCAGTGCACTTCCCAGTAGAATTGCGAGAAAAATATGTACCGTTATAATAGTATTCAGTATCATAGGCATTTTTTTGCCCGATATTATTTCCGCAATGGGGATTACAGCAGGTACCGTCATAGACGATAAAATCTGAACACAAATTACTCCGTCTGCATTTTGGGTGAAAAATAAAAATACTAAAATCGTTACCGAAAGTGCGGCGTTAAACGCAAACGGCAACCATCTCGTTGCATGTGAATTGTTTTTTATCTTCATATTCCGTCTCCGTAAAAAATTCAGATAAAACAAAGAAGATAAATAATATTTTATCATCGAGATGTTAAATATTTGTTAGCGTTTCTATGATATTTTTTCACTTTTTTGAATGAATTTTGTAAAATTGTTGTTGCGTGCCGAAAAAGGTTAAAAGTTTTTGATAGCCTTTTCAATGTCCTGCTTTATCCTGCGTCCTATAAGCGGATCGCTCTCTGTGATAAAAGAAATGAAAAGTTCGTTTTGGCGAGTGAAACAATCGAAAAATATGCCGCGCTTGTCGGTCAGACTGTCGCAAATGTTAAGCATAGGGTGGCTGTATTTGCGATTTTTGTATAGCTTGAATCCGTAGTCAACCTCAACGCAAAAGGTGGTAAGAAGCCTGCCGCCGGACTCGCTGATGTTTGCCTTAAATGAGCGGCTTTTCCCGGCGTCGCGTGCAAAAGCCGTGACGCATATGCACAGTGCGATAAATATCTCCGTGCAGAAATTTTCGGTGTCGGGAAGGATTTTCAAGGAAGAACTGCAACTTCCCACACAGCCTACAAAATCTGAAATTTCCAGTAGCTTCTCGGATATAAGTGCACCTATGCGGGTTCCGATTCTGTACGCGAAGGCACGCATAAGATCTGCAGAAAAGACGGATTCTGCTTTCGAAAAAGTGTTTTTTACGACGAGAGCTTCTTTTTCATCGAAAGTTGCCGAAGCTTTTTTGACTGCCTCAGAAAGTAAAACTCGTCGAGGCGTGTCGGTGCTGAAATGTTCAAAAACCATACCCTTTTTAACTTGAGGAATTACGGCAAACATCAGCCCGCAGGCTCCAAGCATAGCAGTGAAAATCATCGCATCACCAAAGTCGGTGACAATCACTAAACGGTCGTGGTCAAACACCGTGCAAAAATCCGAGATGAACCTGACCTCGGATTCGGGCATGTAATCAAAGAAATCAGATCCGACAGCGGGGAGGGAATCGACAGAACGTACCCCGTGTACTTTTCCCAAACGGTCAAAAATTATCAAACGGTCATCTATGTCGCGGCAAAATGGAATTTCACCGTTAAAGGTGGGAATAAAAGAATCGGCATCTGTAAAAATTTGCATAAAATCCTCTTGATACGAATAATTTCTTGATAAAAGTATATAATATAAACTAAGGAAAGTCAATAGAAAAAACAAAAACAAAATAAAATTTTAAAACAAAAAGCTAAAAAAGGGTTGACAAATAAGTTCGTCTGTGGTATAATTTACAAGCAGAGTTCGCCGGAGTGGCGGAACTGGCAGACGCCCGGGACTTAAAATCCCG
>JAFTLM010000422.1 GCA_017455945.1 Clostridia bacterium
AATTGATGCAAGCAGACGGTAAGCAGAGAAAGGCTTTTGTGCTGACATTTGGATGCCAACAAAACGAAGCAGACAGCGAACGGCTTGCAGGAATGGCTCAGTCAATGGGATATGAAATCATTGATGCTCCCGATAATGCCGATTTGATTTTGGTAAACACTTGTGCGATAAGAGAACACGCCGAGCTTAAAGCTTTGTCTACCATAGGTCAGTACAAGCATTTGAAAACAAAAAATCCCGACCTTATTATAGCCGTGTGCGGTTGTATGGTGACTCAAGAGCACAGAAAAAATGACATTAAATTTAAATATCCCTACGTGGATTTTATCTTCGGTACTTCGTCTATACACCGTATGCCACAGCTTTTGTGGGAGAAAATGGAAAAGGGGAAAAGAATATATTGTCCCGAAGAAACCGAATATATGGTAGCAGAGGGGCTTCCCGTAAGACGCGAGAGCAACTATAAAGCGTGGCTTTCGGTTATGTACGGTTGTAACAACTTCTGTTCTTACTGCATCGTTCCTTACGTAAGAGGGCGAGAAAGAAGCAGAAGAAAAGAGGACATTTTAGCTGAGTTCAAGCAGCTTGTTGCCGATGGATATAAAGATATCACCCTGCTTGGTCAGAACGTTAATTCTTACGGCAAGGATAATGATACGGCTGTGATTTTGCAGATTTACTTAGGATTTTGTGCATTGTTGACGGAGATTAAAAAATACATTTTATGACCAGCCACCCAAAGGACGCTACGCATAAGCTTATAGATGTTATGGCGGAAGAAGAGCACATAGCAAAGCATTTTCATCTACCTATGCAGTCGGGAAGCGACAGAATTCTTAAAGCAATGAACAGACACTATGACACGGAGCGTTATCTGTCGATTGTTGACTATATGAGAAAAAAGATGCCCGACGTGGCGATAACTTCTGATATAATCGTCGGTTTTCCCGGAGAAACAGAGGAAGATTTTGAAATGACGCTTGAGATGTTACGCAAAGTAAAATTCGATATGCTATATTCATTTATCTATTCTCCGAGAAACGGAACGCCTGCGGCAGAAATGGAAAATCAAATTTCCAAAAAGGTTCAGAACCATAGATTTGACAGGCTGTTGGCTTTGCAAAACCAAATAGCAATGGAAAAGAATTCGCCTTTGGTGGGAAGTGTTGTCCGTGTTTTGTGTGACGGCGAGAGTAAAACCAATTCGTCGCTTTACAGCGGCAGAACCGAGCAATCCAAGATTGTCTTTTTTGAAGCCGATAAAAACGATATCGGAAAATTTGTAAACATAGAAATTGAAAAAGCCGAAGCTTTTGCTTTGTACGGCAAAAAATGTAAGTAAAACGAAAGGATATACGAATTATGGAAATTTTTGAAATTGCACAGCTCCTTGGCAAAACACTTAAGGAGGATGAGAGACTTAAAAGACTTGAAAACGCAAAAAAGCAGTATCAGGAAAACCCCGATCTTGGAAAGATGATGATTGAGTACGAGGTTCAGCAAAAGGCTCTTGAAAATGAAGTTGTTAAGCCCGAGAAGGACACTCATTTCATCGATATAATTCAAAACAGAATAAACGAACTTTATCAGAATATTACCACTCACCCCGCATTTGTTGAGTTAAATGAGGCACAGAACGTGGTAAATGAGCTTATGAATTCTGTTAATCAGACCATTATGTTTAACATTACCGGTGAAGTGCCCGGTGACTGTACGCACAACTGTTCAACCTGCGGCGGTTGTCACTAATTTCTTGTAAGGGAGATATACGATTATGACTCCGATGATGGAGCAGTACTTTGAGATAAAAAATCAATATAAGGATTATTTAGTTTTTTATCGTCTCGGAGACTTTTACGAGATGTTCTTTGATGACGCTATAATCGCATCCCGCGAGCTGGAACTGACGCTTACCGGCCGTGATTGCGGAGAGGCGGAGCGCGCCCCTATGTGCGGAGTTCCGTTTCACAGTGCGGAAGGATATATAGGCAAGCTTATAGAAAAGGGTTACCGTGTAGCTATTTGCGAGCAGATGGAAGATCCCGC
>JAFTLM010000423.1 GCA_017455945.1 Clostridia bacterium
AAGGCAAAGGACGGCGTTCCCGTAAACGAAGCGGCGTTCGCTGTTGACGAAAGCTGCATATACTTCCGTCTTACCGTTACCGATATGAACGGAATGCACGCCACTACCAATGCGTACTTCCTCGACGAAATAATGTAATAACCAAAAGGAGTGATTCTTACCGAATCACTCCTTTTTTGAGAATAAATTATATCTTCCCTCACCGTACCGTTTATATTTTTCCAAGACAGGATCTTACAAGGCGTGAGAATTTGTCCTTTGCGGCAACTCCTGCGTCCAGAACCTCCTGCTCCGAAAGCGGTTGGTCAAGTATTCCCGCCGCCATATTGCTGAGAAGCGAGAAGCCGAGAACCTTCATTCCGCAATGCCCCGCAACGATAACCTCTGGTGCCGTGGACATTCCAACCGCATCTCCACCTAAAACTCTTGCCGCCCTTATTTCGGCAGGCGTCTCGTATTGGGGGCCGTAGCAATAGAAGTACACACCCTCTCTCAGCTCGGTTCCAAGCTCCGCGGCACAGCTTCTCGCCACGTCACGCAACTCGGGTGTATACAGCTTTGAGGCGTCGGGAAAACGCACACCGAACTCGGGCAGGTTCTCACCCCTCAAAGGCGATTCCGAGAACATCTTTATGTGATCCGTGATAAGCATAAGATCCCCCGCTTTCCAGTCGGTGCGGACACAGCCTGCGGCGTTGGTTATAACGAGCGTTTCACAGCCCAGCAGTCTCAATACCCTGACAGCATAAGCCGTCTCCTCATAAGAATAGCCCTCGTAATGGTGCATACGCCCCTGCATAACCGCCACGTTTTTGCCCTCAAGCAAACCAAAAACAAGACGCCCCTTGTGACCGGGTGCTGTAGACGTCTTAAAATGAGGAATATCACTGTAATCCACAAAAACAGCGTTTTCAACCTCGTCGCCCAAGTATCCGAGCCCCGAGCCGAGAATCATAGCAATTTGCGGAACAAAGCCCTTCAATTTTGATTTTATATATTCCGCACTTTCTTCGTATTGTTTGAAGCTGAAATTCATAAACGATCCCCCTTCGTCTTTCTGATTTTAGTATACAACATTATCGCCAAAAAGTCAAGATTTTTATAGTTTGGCGGCGTATTTACAAGAAACAGGAGCTGTCAAAGACAGCTCCTTCAATTTATTTCACAAGAATATCGGAAATATCCTTTTTAAGTTGCCTGTAGAGTGCCTCGGCTCCCGACGGAGCGGGGTGAACCTTATCGCCCGAAAGCATTCCGGCAGGCCACGGACTACCCATTTCGACAGCGTCAACGCCTGCGGCAAAGTCAACGTATCTGTAGCCCGACGCCTTTACCCACTCGTTTTTATGTACGTTTATAGCTGTGGGGGTATTGGGAATTGTGGAAAGAATGGGAGTTATTCCATTCTCCTCGCATATTGCAAGAAATTCCTCGGTAGCATTCCTATAGTTAGCGTTCATTCCTTTTTCCGTATCACCGTTATTCATACCTAAACACCAAACAGCGTATTTAGGGGTGGAAAATTCAAGGGCCTTTTTGAAGTCCTCAAGACCTTCTTGAGTTTTTCGTCCGGGGAAACCGTTGAGGAAGAACTCGGTTATGCCGTCCTCCACCATATAGTAGGGCCATCTGGCAGTGGTGGTAACGTCAAAATAAGAATCGCCGAAGAACCATACGTCCTGTCTGTAGGAATCGCATCTCCAATCAAGCCTTGCGTTTTTAAGCTCAACGTTCACGCTCTTGGCAAATATCTCGCCGTTTCTGCCAAACCACTGGAAGTCGGTGGTGGCGTATTTATCTTCTCCGTTGTCAATAGTAACGGTGGCTGTGCGAAGCCCCGTCTTTATTGTAACAGTAACTTTACCCGAGATGTCTATTCCGTGTTTCTCATTTACGAGATTGGTGCGTCTGCCGGCAGCGTAGTTATAGGTAAGTATCCTGTCTGCCGTTATCTCAACGCCCGAACCGCCGTAGGAGGTCTCACCGTGTCCAAGTCCGATAAGAGCATCGTCCTTGAGCCCGTCGACCTCAAAGCTGAACACCAGGGTCTTATTGTTTACAATATGGTTACTCTGAAGCTTAATGTAGCCGTTATTAAGAGTGTCAACCTTTTCGGATAAGTCGGGGATAAATTCTTCGTCTGTTCCGTAAGCAAGAATTTTTGCCGTATCGGCGTCCACCCATCTTTTAAGCACAGGCCTCACACGTGCGTCTTCGTTGGTTATGGAAATCTTGTAGTCCTTGCCTTCGTCAACAAAGCTCATAATAACGTGAGTCGTGTCACCCGTAACCTTATACGAAAGAGTTTCTTTTCCAACCGCCGCATCTTTGGTGGCACCGCTTCGGTAAGCCACCGTACGGTAAACTCTCGTCGGTTCACCGTTACTCAAAAGAGTGATAACGTCGCCTGCCTCAACCTCAATAAGCTGAGAATACGCCAACGACAAATCGTTAAATTCGGGATAGCTCTTTCCGTCGGTGTTTACGTAATATCCTTCAGTTTTTACAACGTCAATGACTCTTGTTTTTTCCACGCCGTTCACCTCAAAGTAGTAATCGAAATTTTCCAACATACTTGCGATAGCTCTGCCTTTTGCGTTTGCTCCGTCATCGCTGTCAAAAAACTTGCTTTCAATATCGAACGAAGTTACGCCCAGCCAGCCTATAAGGCTTCCCGTATAGCCCTTTTCCTTTGCCGTGTTCCAAAGTGCTTCTGCGTTTGCAACGTCAAATTCTACCGACGTTCCGTTTTCAAAATTCACTCTGTACACACTGTCGCTGACCTTTGACACTCCGGACATAGGAGACGGCTCGCCCGGCTCTTGGGGAAGCTCGGGAGCACCTGTATCAGCCGTTTCTGAAGGTTCGGGCAGGTTGGTATCGGGAGAGTTGTTTTCGGTAACGTCGGGAGCTTCGGAAACGCCCGAACCGCACGACACAAGAAACAACGCAACCAACAAAACAGAAATTATTTTTTTCATCATTCAAAATCCTCCTTCGGCTTAATTCTACCACAGAAAACTAAAGTTGTCAATGCATTATCGAACTCTGTCAGTTACACTCGGCAACAAGAGGACCTGCAAGCTCGGAAAGGAAGAAAAGTCTGCCCGCAAGAGTAGGAATATAGGAAGAAGTAATCCAGGGAGTAGTTCCGTGGCGGAGTGTCATCCAAAGGGAAAGTCCCTGCCACTGCATTCCTCTGCCAAGGGTTCCGTCAGCTCCGCCGATAGCATAGTCAGCCTGAAGGAAGAGACCGGGGCCTATTGTGTTGGCACGGCAAGGAACGAGAGTTGTTCTCGACTTAAAGCTTGTAAGTGCGTTCTGCTCAACGGTGAGGGGGTGAATCTTCGCAGCAATTCTGTAGGGTGCTGCCTTCCACTCTGCCTCGGTAGCATAATCAGCCGCAAAGTGAGGCTCCCAGAATGCAATGTGACACATTCTGCCGATGCCGTAAACAAGCACGAGCTTTGCGCCCTCCTTCTTGAGTGCGGCTATCTTCTCGGGATATGTAGGAAGGTTTGTCTTTGTCGCAAAGTTTCTCTGCGCCTTCGGTACGGTGTATTCACCAAGGGGATTGAAGAGCGCCTGCTCCATAGCATACTGGAACGCGCCGTGGTTATCGGGAGCAAGTGTGTTGCCCTCGGAATCCGCCCACTCATCCATATTGAAGGTGTATACGTGCTCGCAGGAAACCTTCCACTCACGAAGGAAATAAACAACCCACTTATACATACCCATGGGTCCAACGGGGAGAATAAAGGCAATCTTCTCGCCTCTCTCCTTTGCGAGCTTTATCTCGTGAGCTATCTCGTGACCCATATAGGTCTCAAACTCGCCGAGGCTCTGGCACATAATAGGGGTGAATCCCTCGTTCCAGAAGCTCTGTCTCTCACAAACGGTCTCGGGTGCACCGATGCACGCGTCTATCTTGTCAAAATCCCAACCAAGAGGGTAAAAGCCCTCGAGCATACTTCCCTTAACAGTAGAATTGAAATTCATAATATTTCTCCTTATTTTTGTGTATTTTATAAACTTTTGTTTGCAAAATCAGTTATTTTTCGGTCCGATACCTGCATCAGCGTATATCATATCAAGAAGCTCTTGAATATGAACTGCGCGCTCGGCAAAGGTGTAATCGTTCTCTCCCGAGGCGAGAATATCGCCAAAGGCGCGAAGCTGCTTTACATACAAATCTCCCCCGTCGCCCTCGTAAAATACAGGCTCGCCAACCTTGCGGTTCTGCATAGCCTCGTACTCACCCTGCGGCGCATAGAGGTGACGAAGTCTGCCGCTCTCGGTCTGACCGAGTGTGCCTTCACAAACGATATAGCCGCCGTCGCCGTATATCTCGAGCTTGCTCTCCGACGCGATATCGGGTATATTGAAGTTAACATCAATGTGACCGAGCACACCGCTTTCTGTTCTGAATATGACAATCGCGATGTCCTCAACCTCGTACTTAAAGGAGCTTGTCGCGCAAAGGCTCTTGACCTCAACAATTTTCTCGCCGAGGATATCCTCAACAAGCTCGGCACAGTGCACGCCAAGGTCCATAAAAGCGCCGCCGCCACCGAGACGGAAGGTCTGACGCCAAGCACCCGGAATGTCGGGATACCAGCAGGAGAACTGTGCTCTCACATTGACAACCTTACCGACTCCGCCCTCGGCGATTATCGCCTTTGCGCGCTCGTGAAGGCTGTGATGCTTCATCATATAGCCGACGGTAAGCTGAATATCCGCCTTTTTGCACAGCGCTAAAATTTCCTTTGCCTCGGTCGCGTTCATTGCGATGGGCTTTTCCACGAATACGTGGCGGCGGTGCTTGACGGCAAGCTCGATCTGCGCCTTGTGGCAGAATACGGGGGTGCCGATATATACCGCGTCGC
>JAFTLM010000424.1 GCA_017455945.1 Clostridia bacterium
CGACTCCGAGAACTATAGTGTTCTTTTCAATAGCTTTTACGTACTGCTTCTGACCTACCGTTTTGGGCTTTATGGGCTTTCCGCGGTGAGTTATGCAAATACAGTCGCCGTCAAAAGATTCCAGGACTTCGGAATCACCGCCTTTTATCATATCTATAACGTATCTAACCGTTTGTTCTTCTATTACTTCATTTACAGAAGCCACGCCTTTGAGAAATTCAACAGCTTTTGTCGCATTGTTTACCGAATCTTCCTCGCCGCTTACAAGAATTGCATCCCCGCTTTCGGCACTTCTGTTTTGGATACTAACACCAAAAGCACTTTCCAAAGCTTTAACATTTGAATCAAAACTTCCGAAAAGTTTTGAAGTCAGCTCGCTGGTTTCGGATTTTACGATTTTCTGTATCATAGTACCTCTTTTCTTCAACTCAACGCCTTACGGCGATATTTTCTATACACACAAGCTTACATTTCAGAATATAGGCAGTCTCGCTTATCTCAAACTCAATATTTTTTTCAAGCAGCTCCACGCTTTGTGCCAGTGCTTCCATTTTTTTATCAAGCTCCGAAAAAGCTGTTTCCATAGCACTTTTTTCGTCAAGCGTTACAGGGCGAATTTTGTATTCAAGATATTCCGTCTTTTCAACACCGATCGGTATTTTTGGCAAATTCGGAAGCCCCACTCCCCCATTTTTATATATTATATCACAAGTCGGGGGTAAATTTCCAGTATTTGCGAAAACTTTTATGCGATTTTTGAAAAAATTTATATAAATTTCGCTGTATTTTCTTCCTGTATACACTTTTTGGCAGCTTTCAAACGGAATTTCTATAAAAAAGCTCCTGACAGTACGGGCATATATTTCTCCCTCGGCACGGGTTTCTCTCGTATCTGTTTCGTCATCTGAGTATTTTCCGCTCACAAGAAGGTCCCCCGCCCGTACCACGTCGCCCACCTTAACCACGCAGTTTCCGTCATAAGCCTCAACACGTTCTATTTTTCCGTCACGCACGGCAACAAGGTCGGACACCTCATTATCAGGATTCTGTCTGTTTTTTGTTTCCCGCAATTCCACGTTGGCAACCGTTCCGTTGACGTTAATAGATATCCAGGCAATATCTCTGTTTTCTTCCATTATTTTATTTTCTACCGACGTAACGTCCGTGTTGCCGATAAAACTGCCGACTCCAAAGTTGTGTTCTCTGAGAATCTCTCTTACTCTGTCTGTGCTTATGCATTCATTTCCTTTTACGTCAACCCTCCACACCACGTTCAAAGACAGTACCACTATACACGCACCGAGCACCGCCCCCGCTAACAGTCCCCATCTGTATCTGTATTTTGAAAAGAGCCTCGGAAAACCGCCGCATTTGTGCAACTTCAGATCTACACCTTTAACAGGACAAATTTCCGAAAGAATTTTATATTCGCGGCGGTGGCAGCTTATATAAAACAAACCGTCGGAGAAAAAGGGGGCTTTGTATTCTATGCTTCCGTTCATACACAGATTAAGCAATCTGGCGGCGTTTTTGGCTTCGGTAGACACCAGATACTCCCCGAGAAAGAAATCAAGAATTCCCATTTTTCCCTCCGTCATCAAATCCCATTCCCAGTACGTCGCCTTCGACAGTAGCCGAACCGCATTTCAGAGAAGAACAGCTCAAGTCTTTTCCCACAATCGAAAATATTCCTTCAAAGGTAACGAAAGAAATCTTTTCCCGGGTATAAATATATATTCTTTTAACCCCGGCTATTTCGGCTCTTTTCTTGCCGCGAAGCTCCGCGCGAAAGCCTCTGAGCAGCATATCGCAATCTATGTCAAGTCCTGTATTAAGCCTTTCAAAAAAGCCTCTTTTACTCGCGTCGTTTTTGGTGTTTTTATCTTTTTTCACAACTTCCTCCAAAGCATATCTTGACCTCACGGTCAATAAATTTATAATAAAATATATGCTTTGGCAAAAGAGAATAGCCCCTCTCTTGCCCACGGAGTCTAAAAATGAGCCAGAACACCTTCAACAAAAGATATATTCCAACAATTACCGCGGCAATACTCCTGACCTTTTTGTTTATGAGTAATTCGGTCACGGCAATGAACAGCATTCGCGAGGGCATTGACCGCTGTATGACTACGCTTATACCGTCGCTTTTTCCTTTTATGGTTTTATCAAGCTTTTTCATTGAGTGCGATGCGCTTTCGCTTTTCGGACGGTTATTCGGGAAAAGATTTCAAATGCTGTTCGGTGTATCAAACAAGGCACTGGCAGCTGTCTTTGCGGGACTGCTTTTCGGATTTCCCATAGGCACACTTTCTCTGATTGCTTTATGTGACAGAAAAGAAATCACTCAAAACGAGCTCTACCGTTCAATGGGAATTTGCGGCATACCCAGCTTTGGCTTCACAGTAAATACTGTAGGAATTTCGCTTTTCTCTGACAGAGCTTTTGGGATTTTTCTGTATTTTTCAAGCTTTGCGGCGGCTGTCATATGCGGTATTGTATCGGGCAACGAAAAAAAAGATTCTTACATTATTTCAATATCTCCCGCAAAGAACAAAAAAGCATCCGAAATGATAACGAATGCGATTATTTCTTCCGCCAAAGCGGTATTCACTTTGTGTGCGTACGTGGTTTTCTTTTCTTGCGTAAGCAAATGCCTTATTACCGAGGTAAACGGGGCACCCGAAATTTCGGCTCTTCTCGGTTCTGTCCTGGAGTTGACCTGCGGTGCCTTTTCAAGCTCATCTGTTGACGGAGTATGGGGCTATATTCTTTGCGGATTTACAATAGGTTGGTCCGGGTTATCGGTTCACCTTCAGACTGCAACTTTATTGCAAAACAGGACCGAAAGGCTATCTCTGTATTTCCTGCAAAAAGCTCTGCAGGGATTGCTATGTGCATTTGCCGCATTTCTATTTTTCATTTTGCAATAAAAAACGGACGGCTATAAAAACCGTCCGTTCTGGAGCTGGTAATCGGAATCGAACCGATGACCTCGTCATTACCAATGACGTGCTCTACCGACTGAGCCATACCAGCGTTGTCTGGCGGAGAGAGAGGGATTCGAACCCTCGTAAGGGTATTAGCCTTAACACGATTTCCAGTCGTGCGCCTTAGACCAGCTCAGCCATCTCTCCGTACTGCGACTTTAATATAATACCACATTCGTCCAAAAAAATCAAGCCCTTTTTGAAAAAAACTTTTATTTTTTTGCTTTTATTTTTTCTGCCGCATTAATTTGGATATTTTCGCCTAAATCACACATTATCATTGCTTTTTTTGGTTATCTCCGACAAATTACATTCTTTTTTCAAAAATCTATTGACAAAAATCATTTAATGTGGTATTATAGTAGTGCTTTATCAAGGTAAAGCGTTAAAACATCATTTTTCACAGGAGACTTTATTATGAAAAAGATTCTTTCTCTCACACTTGCCCTCATTATTGTTTTGGGCACACTCTTCAGCTTTGCTGCTTGCGGAAGCAAGGAAGAAAGCAACCTCAATTTCGGTAGAATTTACACTCCCCTTTCTGCTCAGATGGACGTCCTTCTTCAGCTTAACGCAGGTTCTATTGACGTTGGCGTAATGGACAGCATTATGGCAGGCTACTATATGAGCCAGGATACCGATTACTCCTCAAAGCTTCAGATTGTTGACAGCCTTACACTCTCCACAGAGCAGTACGGTATCGCAGCAAGAAAAGGCAGCGGTCTTATCAAGAAGATCAATGCGGCTCTCATAGAGCTTACAAACGAAGGCAAGGTTGACGAACTCGCAACCAAGTACGGTATCGCAAGCGAACTTTGCATCGACAAGAATGCTACTGTTGCAGAGCTTACAGAGGCTGAACTTGCTGACTGGAACTACATCAAAGGTCAGAAGAAATTCATCGTTGGTTACACCCTCTTCGCTCCCATTGCTTACGAGGAAGACGGTAACCTTATAGGCTTTGATATTGAGCTTGCAAGAGCTGTTGCAGAAAAACTTGAGCTTGACGTTGAGTTCACAAAAATCGAGTGGAACTCCAAGGAGGCTCTTC
>JAFTLM010000425.1 GCA_017455945.1 Clostridia bacterium
GAAGCTCAACCGTACCCGCATTTGAAGTGTAGTAGGTTTTACCCTGTACAAGACTGTCTATACCAGCCTCACGAACGTGCCAGGGGGTGGGGAAGTCGGGCTGACCGACTGTCAATGCAACTACGTCGTTCATATCGCCAAGCAGGTCAAAAAATTTTCTGATTCCCGACGGCTTTATGTCAACGACGGTTTTTGATAATATTTTGCTGTAATCCAACATCAGAACTCGTTTCCTCTCAAATCTTCCTCAATTCCGCCGTAAATAACGCCGTTGTCCTTGTACTTGCGGAGTACAAAGTGAGTGGCTGTGGAAACCACAGAGTCGATGGGGGCGAGCTTTTGAGCAACAAAATACGCCACTTCCTTCATAGTCTTGCCCTCAATAAATACAGCAAGGTCGTAAGCTCCCGACATAAGATAAAGGCTCTTTACCTCGTCGTAGTTGTAAATCTTCTCGGCAACCTTGTCAAAGCCTCTGTCCTTCTGTGGAGTGAGCTTGACCTCAATAAGTGCGGTTACGTATTCGCGGTCTGTTTTGTCCCAGTCAATAATTGTCTTGTAACCGAGAATAACGCCGTCCTTTTCGTATTTCTCAATAGACTTTTTTATATCGCCCTCTTCCTTATCAAGCATAACCGCAAGCTGCTTTGCTGTAAGAGTAGCATCGTTTTCAAGCAATTTAAGTATCTTATCCATAATATGGTCCTCATTTCTTAATGTTTTTTATAATGTTTTCGTATGAAAGTCCGTATTTGTCGGCAATGTCGCGAGCGTAGCTCTTTCCGTCGGGTTTGGCTCTCGTTATCTTGAACGAGCGTTTTCCTTCCTCGATTCCCGCCACCAGAGTGTCAATAGGAACGCCTCCTTGGGGAATAGTTTGAGCGTTTATGTTGTCGATCTCGGCAGCCAGCTCGTGTAAGTGAGTGGAAAAAATACATCTGCAACCGTATGCACTGAGGCCTCTCAAAACCTCACCCGCAATATAAGACGCCTCGTAAGAACCCGTAGACGATAAGGATTCGTCAAGCAAAACAAGACTGTTTGAGGTAATAGCTCCCAAAATCTCGTTAAGTCTGGCACATTCCTCGCCAAGACGGCCCTTGTCTATAGTGTCGTCAGCACCGGTGGGGAAGTGAGTGTATATTGCATCAACAGGGCTTATTATCGCCTCTTTTGCGGGAACAAACAATCCAAGCTGGAACATTGCTTGAGAAATTCCCACCGCACAGGTGATAACCGATTTTCCGCCTCTGTTGGGACCTGTCAAAACGTAAATAGCGGCTTTTTCGTCAAATACAATGTCGTTTGTAACTATCTCGTCGTCTATTTTTACCGCCACGCATGGGTTATACAGTTCGGTAGCCTTAAAGGCTCGTGCCTCCATAGCTTCTATCGTCGGAACGCAGAGATAACAGCCTTTGTCACGAAGAGTGCGAAGTGCCTCTGTGGCTTTTACTGTAAATTCAAACTCTCCAAGCAGATCAAGCAAAAAGTTTGTGTTGTCAAGCACGTAAGACTTTATTATCCTTTTCCAGGAATGGAGAGAGGATTTGTATACGTCGTTTATTGCCGAGTTGAAGGCAAGTGAAAGCGCCGCCTTTTGGTTTTCGTTTTGCTTTTTGCCAAAGGGAACAAGCTCCGCTATGCAAGTGTATTCATCGTCCTTGAAGCTGAGACGTAAAATCTTTTCAAGAACGTCTCCCGATTTAAACTGTTCCGCATTTATGGAAAGCACACCCGCACTTCTGGGACGTAACTGAGCGTCAAGGTTTACACCTATGGTTACGCTTTTTATTTCGCGTACACGCTCTGTAAGTTCAAGAAGCTTTTTGTTGAGCTCTTTGTAATAATCACTGGTGGCAAGCTCAATAATTCTGTCGGCAAAGGTGGTAAAAGCTCGGCTTTTTAAATTCGGTCGTATTTTAGAAAAGCCGTCGCTTAGCAAATCTATACAAGAAATGTATAGCTCTATTTCCGTGATGCTTGAAAGATATGAATCGGTGTCACCGCTGTCGGCTTCAAGTCTGCGAAGCTCCATAATATCTCCCAAAATCGGAACCAGTTCGCCGAGAATATCCGAGATTTCTGGATTTTCAAGCATATCCTTAAAGGTTTCCATTCTGTATTCGATTACGGCACTGTCCGTGGTAAAATAATCCGAAAGATCGCTGTTCCTGAGATCAATAAAATCAAGCATACCCAGCTCTTCCAGTGCAAACATATCGATTTTGGGGACATTTATGCCCTTGTAATGGTTTTGTCGCGTCTCAAAATCAGGATATATAAGCGAAAAATTGTTTAAATCCATACAGCACCTCCACCAAAAAACTTGTATAATCAACATATTATATCACAAAAAAGCTGTTTTGTAAATAGATATGGTAAAACACTTTTGATTTTTTGCAGGATTTGTGCTTGGCGGCAGAGCTTCTTGATCCTGCGGCGAAGAGCATATACAAGGGCAAGGACGCATTGGCAGAATACGGCTCGGGTGAATACTGGAATGGCGTAGTCAAGGCGGGGCTTACCGGTATGGCGGTTTCGGGTGTGTATGGCGGAGCGTTTGACGTTATGGCAGGCGGAGTAAAAGCGGGTGACATAAACGCCGCTAAGGCTGATATCAATGCAACGGTTATGCAGTCGGAAAACTTAAAGGAAAAGAATAGGTTTACCGAGGATAGGGCAAAACGTGCGGATTCGCAGACGCTTGGCAATTTGAAAATTATAGAAAACGTGTATCGGTGGAACTACTTTTACACGCCTGTACAGATTGGAGAGGAAATTGTCGGTGTAAGAATTGCGGTTAGAGATATCGCAAAAGGCGTAGGAATGACCTCGGAGAGCCAAATATATAATTGGGGCATAAAAAAAGACGTATCCTTGGACGGTGAGAGACGTGACCCGAAGGCTGCTTCTCCCGATGTCTCATCAGATACATCTTTAGATACATCTTTGGGCGGTGTGCAACCTGTTGTTTCCAACTCATCACACGATGCCTCATCGGATGTATCCGATAACAGTATATCAGAAAACACAGCGATTGTCAAGTTGAAAAAACAAGAATGTTTCAAAAAACAATACAGCCAGAAAGGTGAATGCCTTGACGATAACACGCGGTCAAATGATATCTTTATTATTGAATCCGTGATACTGTTCTTGCACGACATATTGGTGGTATAGCACTTTACGAAAATATGTCTATTCCGCTTGAAAACTTCAACAGGCTTTTCAAGAAAGGTTGTTTGTTGACAAATATTGCTTTTTGTGGTATTATTACTGAAAGAGGAGTGATAAATCTCTCGGATTTCGGGAGATAGGCTATTATACAAAATGCAAATTTTGTATAATATAGGGAAGTCATACAGGGCGATGTAGCTTCTCGTATTTCAATTTGGTGGCATTTCCGCCTCGCAAATGCCGTTCTTGTTTATTTTTCTCCAAAACTGCTTTTACCTCTTTGAACAGCTCTTGGTTATGTGTTTTAAGAATCTGCGTTATATCCTTATGGACGGTACTTTTACTTATTCCGAATTTGTTTGCCACTGCACGCACGGTAGAATTATTTGCCACCAAATATTCACCAAGTATTATACATCTTTCTTTGGATTCAGATATGTAAACCATTTTATCAAATCTTTCTTAAAGTTTTATTTACTAAAATGTATGTAAGAAAATTTATTTTTATTACAAGGAAAAGCTAATTATGACAAAAAAAGAAACCTATATCACCTGCTATGACGGAAATATTTACGAAGGTATGACTTCTATTTCGGCGGTTATTAAAAAATGTGAAGAAAGCGAAGAATGTCAAAAAATTAACAAAGTCGTTGTTGACAGGAGTAAAATGCAATCCAAATCCCGCGAACTGGATTTTTTGCGTAGGAAAGCGGATAAATTGGGCTTTGAGATATGCATATCCACCTCCGATGAAATTAATGCAATTACCACGGGAAACACCCATGGCGGCATAGTGGCGTTATGCTCTCCTACCGTAATTCCCTTTTTGGCAGAAAAAACAGACTCAATAAAAGGAGACGGAGTTTACGTTATGCTCGATGGCATCGAAGATCCTTATAATTTCGGGTATTCGGTACGCTCCATTTATGCTTCGGGTGCCGATGGTGTTATACTGTCACCGCGTAACTGGATGAACGTAGCCGGCATAGTGGCTAAATCTTCAGCGGGGGCTTCCGAGCTTATTGATATGTATATCGCCTCTCCGGAAGAAGCAATAGGAATTTTCAGAGACAAGGGTTATAAAATCATTTGTTCAGGAATCAGGAATTCTGTTTCCATGTATGAGGCTGATATGAAAAAACCGGTGTTCCTTATAATAGGCGGTGAAAAACGAGGTATATCCCATTCTATTATGTCAATGGCAGATACAATCGCCAGAGTCGAATACGGGCGTGAGTTCCGAGGTTCGCTTTCTGCTGCATCTGCGGCAACAATAATGGCATATGAGATTTTCAGACAAAATAAAGATTAAATTTTGATTATTTATATCTTATTCTTGATTTGTTAAAAAAAATATGTTATAATTTATAAGATATAAACAAAAATTATTAAGAGGCGAAAAGATGAAACTGTTTAATTTTAAAAAAGATAGGCCCGAGATCCTCGAAGAAGAAGATACGACGCCTAATATAAGGTATTACTTTAAGTTATTATGGCGTAAATTCACCAAGTTGTTGTCAATAAACCTTCTTGCCATATTGCAAATTGTTCCATTGATAGCAATATATTTTGTAAAAACTTCGCAAGATAAGCCAACTATTACATCAACGCTGTTCCCTGTCATACAAGGGATTGCTGATATTCCTATTCCTGTCGAAGAAATAGACGTTGGTCCGTTGAATCAGCTTATGCTTTCGCTTTCATCTATACAATACAGAATTCCGCACGAAACATGGGGAATGTTCTTTATAATAATTGGCTTGTTTGTCCTCTTTGTTGCATTATTCGGTGTTCTTAACGTTGGTTTTACATATCTTATGCGGGAGATGATCAACGGCAATCCCGTTTTTATATTTTCTGATATGAAATATGCAATTAAAAGGAATTTCAAGCAAGGATTTTTGTTTGGCTTGATTGATGCGTTGCTGATTATTGTTCTTGTTGTGGACTTCACTTACTTGAATAGTCTTCCAAGTGGATTTTTCGGAGATTTTATGTATGTTGGAATAATCGCCATCGGTTTGATTTATTTCATTATGCGTTTCTATATGTATATGATGTTGATAACATTCGATATGAAAATACGCAAGATATTCAAAAACGCATTGATATTTGTGATGTTGGGCATAAAGCGTAATATTATGGCTATCCTTTGGACTGTCTTTCTTTTAGTCATTAATTTTTGTGTTTTAATCATCTACACTCCGCTTGGCATAATATTACCAATTCTGTATATGCCTGCTATTCCGATGTTTACCACTGCATATGCGGAATACCCGGTTATAAAAAAATATATGATTGATCCTGTTCCTCAGGAAAACGAAGATGAATAAACAAAAAGCAGAGTTTAACTCTGCTTTTTGTTTTATAAATTGTCTACAGTTTCAAAGCTATACCCCTGAGCCTTAAGTTCTCTTA
>JAFTLM010000426.1 GCA_017455945.1 Clostridia bacterium
GAAAAACTCACTATAAAAGAGTCTGCCGTTTTGGTAGGATACAAAGATATTGATCAGTTCAGCCGTGCATACAAAAAACATTTCGGCTATCCGCCGTAGGCAACGGTTTAAATAGAAATTCGTAAAATAGTGCAAGAAAATCATAACATATGCATAGATTTCGGTTTCGGGATACTGTAAAATAAAATTATCAAATCCAAGGAGAAAATTATGATATTAACCGATTATTTACGTTCCACGCCCGATATCACCTGGGATATTGCGCTTCAATCGGGAGTAAAGCACGGGGTTATACGTCTGCCCGAAGACGATGCTTTTGACCCTGCCGACCTTTCCCAGGTAAAAGCCGTTACCGACAGATTTTTGGCACGAGGCATTACTCCGCTTATTGTTGAGCCGCTTCCAAACGCTCTACACGACCACATAAAGACGGGTGACGGGTTGCGTGACGAAAGCATAGAAAAATTCATAAGGCTTATGGCAAATCTCAAAGAGACGACTGCCCACACGGTTTGCTTCAACTTTATGGCACACTACGGCTGGACGAGGACTGCTGCCAATCTTCCGGAGCGCGGCGGTGCAAAAGTTACCGGCTTCAAGCTTGAAGATTTTGAGGCTGACCCAACCGTAATTTCTGCCGAAAGTATGTGGAGCAACTATGAATATTTCATCAAAGCAGTTATTCCGTACGCCGAAAAATACGGAATAAAGCTTGCGCTTCATCCCGATGATCCGCCGCTTCCCTCTCTTGGCGGAGTTGCACGCATTTTCACCTCTCTTGACGCGATAAAAAAAGGTATCAATGTAGTCAAGTCGGAAAATCTCGGCGTAACATTCTGCCAGGCTTGTTACTATCTTATGGGCGAAAACGTGGAATTCGCCGCAAAAGAGCTTGCGGACAAGATATTTTTCATTCATTTCAGAAACGTCAGGGGCAACAAATTCGATTTTTCGGAGACCTTCCACGACAACGGCGAGCTTGATATGGCAAGGCTGATGAGGGTATATACGGAAAACGGAATTGACGTACCCATACGTGTGGATCACGTACCGACGCTTGCGGGAGAAACGATTGGTCAGGCGGGCTACGATGCTCTTGGACGTCTGTTTGCCATAGGTTATCTCAAGGGAATTATTGATAGTTACAGTTGAGGATAAAAAAATGAAACTTAACCAGCCTTATTACATCGAAAAAAGAACGGACAAATCCCATATATCGCTTGACGGCGAGTGGGAATTTTGCTATACGGATATATCACAAGACGAAACAAAAGCCCTTGACTTCAAATATGCTACGCAAATTCCGTCGAGTATATATTATTCGCTTTATCACGCGGGAATACTGCCCGACCCGTATTACGGCAGCAACAGCAAGCTCTATCATTGGGTAGACGAAAAGGTCTGGTATTACAGGAAGCGCTTTAAGCTTGAACGCCCCGACTTTGAGGGTAACGCTTTTCTATGCTTTGAGGGGATTGCATATTATTCGAAAGTTTGGGTAAACGGCACTTTGCTTGGCGACCACGAGGGAATGTTTGGCGGTCCTGTATGTGACGTGCTTGAATATCTCAATCTTGACGGAGAAAATGAGATAACCGTTGAGGTTAAGGCGTGTAATTTCGGGAAAAAGAGCGAGCGTTACGCTTGGAACCAAAAAGGCGAAAACCGAGAGATAGTTCCTTGGAATATCGCCCGCGACCACTTTACAAGCAACAAAGATTTTATCGTTATGGGGCTTTGGAACAGCGTGCGTCTTGAGCTTGTACCGAAGCTACATATAAGCCGTCCGTATCTTTATACCGAGGGCATTGTCGGCGACACGGCAACTCTTCGTTTCGAGGCGGAAATCGCAGACGGGCGTGTTAAGGAGCTTGTTCCCTATTTTGGCACGTGTGCTCGGAACGCGGACTACAGTAGAGCCTTTGACACGGGGCTTACGGGAAGTGTGAAAGACAAAGTTGTGCAGATTGAAATCAGAATTTCTGACGGTGACGGAGTGGCTTACGAGAGCCGTGAAGATGTTCCGCTCTGTGATTTTGACGGTTTGGGTATGAATCCCGAGTTTTACGAGTTACAGTTTTACCGCCGCAAAATAGAATTAAAAAATCCCAAACTTTGGTATCCCAACGGGCTTGGCGAACAGAATTTGTATAACGTTTCGGTTACTCTTATTTGCGACGGAAAGCTTTGTGACGAACACAGCTTCAAATTCGGTATCCGCACTTTTACAGCCGATTACACAACGGGAAACAAATACCGTACAAGATGGGAAAAATTCCTTTTCTCTGTAAATGGCAGAGAGATATTCCTTAAGGGAATGAACTGGACGCCCATCGACTTTCTTTACGATATCAGTCCCGACCGATACGAGTGGTGTCTCACGTTGGCTAAAAACGCGGGAATACAGCTTATCAGAGTATGGAACGGCGGAGGTATGCCCGAATGTGACAAGTTTTACGAGCTTTGCGACAAGCTTGGGCTTATGGTTTGGCAGGATCTGTTTATTGCCAATATGAAAACGCCGAATTTCCCACAGGAGATTTTGGAAAGCCAGACGGCGTACAACCTTTACCGTATAAGAAATCACACTTCGCTTGTTCTGATATGCGGAGGAAATGAGTTTAATCCCTATGCGCAAGGCAACGCCGCAAGTATGTTCATAATGGACAGAACAGTTCGCACGCTTACCCCCGACAGAATGTTCCATTACACCACAGCAGACAAGGGCAGTGCTCACATATATCTCGATATGGAGCCCGTATGGTACAGACACCGATACAAGGAGCTTCCGTTTTTGGCTGAGTCGGGTATACACAGCTTCCCGAATTACAAAAGCATTAAAAAGCTTATAAGCGAAAAAGAATCCCTGGGCATTCTCCCTGAACTTTCAAGCGTGGAATTTCAGGAAAACTATCCCGAACTGCTGAATCATTTTTCCGAGTATATCCCGGAAAGAATACCGAGAATGACTGCAAGAATATCACAGATCATCGATATGCGAAATATTACGCTTAAAGATCTGTGTGAGGCATCTCACGTTCAGGTGTATGAATTTTATCAGCTTATGATACAGTCAATGCGCGAAAATTATCCGCGTTGCGGAGGAATTATGCCCTGGGTATTCAAGCGTCCCTGGACAACGACCGCTATCCAAACGGTTGACGGCAACGACCTGCCCACCTACGCCTACTATGCGGTGCAAAACGCTTACCGCCCGATAAATATCTGTTGGTGTCAACAGTGGTCGGTTCTTGCTCCGCTTGAAAGTCTGAGGCTTGAGGTCAAAACATTTAATCAAAACCGTGAGAATTTGTCGGACTGCAAAGTCTCTCTCACCGTATACAAGCCGAATCTTGAAGTTTTTAAGGAATATTCCTGCGGCTACAAAGAAACCGTTGACTTTGGAAGTATTTCGCTTGACCGAAGCTTTACAGACAAGTGCTTTTTGGTGTGTGCGGATTTAAAACGAGATGGAAAATCGATTGCGAGATCAGTATATTTCAACAAGTGCACTTCCCTGTTATCCGACTCAGAGGTGTATAACAAATACAGAAGCACTCCCGCGGAAAACCTTCGTCTTGACAACGGTCCGTGGCTGAAATCCGACATTTCATCAGCAAAAGCGGCTTGCCTTGAAGCCGTCAAAGGAGAAGAAGGTTTTGTTGGCAAGTATCAATATAAGGACATAGTCATCAGAAACGTCTCCGATGTTCCGGCTTATCCGGTAACGGTCGACCTTGTCGACGAAGAAAAAAGATTTTTCCTTGATGATAATTTCTTCCTGCTCAAAGGCGGAGAAGAAAAAACGGTACGAATCACCTGCCTTGAAGGAAATATGGGCAACGTATGCGTATCTTTCTGGAACGGAAAAGAAATAATCGTATAAAAACACAAAAGGAGCCGGTCCTAATGGATCGGCTCCCTTTTATATCAGCCCAGGCGGCGTTCCTTTATTATGGTAAAGTCCTCTTCGGATATGCCGTTGAACACGGGAATGGCGTTCTCGCCGTTACAGCCGCTCATGGGACCGGTATGGTCTGTACCGCCGCTTCGGTAAAGGTTATAGGCTTTTGCGGCTTCGGCGGCGAGTTTTACCGTTTCCTCGGTAATATTCGGATGCGACACCTCGATACCGTTAAGCCCGTATCCCACAAGCTCGGGAACGTACTGCGTAAGGTTATTGGGGTGGGCAAGAATTGCTATACCGTCGGCTTTTCTTATGACCTTTATAACTTCCTCGGCAGATGGCATCTTCGGGTAATGCTGTTTTGTTTCGGGTGCTTTAAAAACGTCCTGACGCAAATTGTCGGGAATGGGGATATGCTTTATACGGTACGCATTCAAAAGCGAGTCTATACA
>JAFTLM010000427.1 GCA_017455945.1 Clostridia bacterium
ACGATATGGAACTCAAAATCGTCGTAAGCCTTACGGCAAATCTTTACAAGGCTATTGAACTTTGCAAGAATCCACTTATCGATTTCATACATTTCATCTGTCTTGACCGCATCGGTATCGGGAGTGAAATCGTTAAGGTTAGCCATAATTATTCTGGCAGTATTTCTTATCTTTCTGTATGCCTCGGAGAGCTGCTTGAAGATATTATCCGAAGCACGAACGTCAACTCTGTAGTCGCTGGACGCAACCCAAAGTCTTACAAGGTCGGCACCGTACTTGGCTATCATATCGGAGGGATAAACCGAGTTGCCAAGCGACTTATGCATCGCCTTGCCTTCTCCGTCAACAACCCAACCGTGAGTAAGAACGGTCTTATAAGGAGCACCCTCTCCCTTTGCACCTACAGCTGTAAGAAGAGAGGACTGGAACCAACCTCTGTACTGGTCAGCGCCCTCAAGGTAGAGGTCTGCGGGCCAGGTACCTTCCTTATCGGAAAGGGTTACAAAGTGGCTGGAGCCCGAGTCAAACCAACCGTCAAGAGTATTGGCTTCCTTATCAAACTCCGCTGCACCGCAATGAGGACACTTGAATCCTGCGGGCAGAAGCTCGGAAGTCTCAAGATCATACCAGCAGTTAGAGCCCTTTTCGCCGAACAGTTTAGCAATATTTTCTATGGTTTCATCATTACAAATAGGCTTTCCGCACTCTTTACAGTAAACAACGGGAATAGGAAGTCCCCAGTGACGCTGACGTGAGATACACCAATCCGCACGGTCACGAACCATCTGCTTAATACGGTCTCCGCCCCACTCGGGAAGCCACTGTACGCTTTCGCACGCTTTTACCGCTTCGTCCTTAAAGGCATCGACAGAACAGAACCACTGAGGTGTTGCACGGAAGATGATAGGATTCTTGCATCTCCAGCAGTGAGGATATTCGTGTTCGATATCTTCGCTTGCGAAGAGTGCTCCGCTTTCCTTCATATCCGCAAGGATTGCCTCGTTGGAGTCTGCGTAGTACATTCCCGCAAACTTACCCGCATCCTTTGTCTGATAACCTCTGTCATCAACAGGAACGATAATATCTATATTGTATCTGCGGCAGGTTACATAGTCGTCCGCACCGAAACCGGGAGCGGTATGAACACAGCCTGTACCGCTGTCCATTGTAACGTAATCGGCATTTACCACGATGCTTTCACGGTCGATAAACGGATGAGCCGCCTTCATAAACTCGAAGTCCGCACCGGGTCTGGTCATAAGAACCTCGTAGTTCTCAATTCCGCCCTCTTCCATTGTCTTGGGAAGGAGTGCCTCGGCAACTATATAGCACTCGCCGTTATCAGCCTTAGCCACAACGTAGTTTTCGGCAGGATTAAGGGCGATAGCCAAGTTACCGGGAAGAGTCCAGGTAGTGGTTGTCCATATGATAAAGTAGGTATTGTTAAGGTCGCAAACAGAGGAAAGAAGACCCTTATCGTCTTTTACTCTGAACTTAACGTAGATAGAGGTACATTTATCGGTTTTATACTCAATCTCAGCCTCTGCAAGAGCCGTCTCGTCCTTGGGACACCAGTAAACAGGCTTAAGTCCCTTATAGATGTAGCCCTTCTTATACATTTCACCGAACACGCGAACCTCGGTCGCCTCAAATTCGGGTGCCATAGTAAGGTAGGGGTGTTCCCAATCGGCTACAAGACCGAGTCTCTTGAACTGCTCTGCCTGTTTATCTATAAAGCCCTGGGCAAAAGCCTCGCAAGCCGAACGGAACTCGGAGATGGACATCTTTTTTCTGTCAAGCTTATTTTTCTTTATAATAGCCGACTCGATAGGCATTCCGTGGTTATCCCAACCCGGAACGTAGGAAATTTTATATCCCGTCATAGACTTATACTTATTGATAAAGTCTTTAAGTATTTTATTGAGTGCGTGACCCATATGGATATCTCCGTTGGAGAAAGGAGGTCCGTCGTGAATAACGTAAAGGGGCTTACCCTCTCCGTTTTCCACCATTTTATTGTACAAGTCAATAGACTCCCAGTACTTGCTCATCTCAGGCTCACGCTGAGGAAGATTTGCTCTCATAGCAAACTCTGTACGGGGAAGGTTAAGTGTGCTTGTGTAATCCTTTGACATTTTCTTACTGTCTCCTTTTACAATCGCAGGCTTTGCGACTTACTGTTGTTAGTTATATATATTTATTCGCCAAAA
>JAFTLM010000042.1 GCA_017455945.1 Clostridia bacterium
AATCCATATTGTAATTTTATCACTTCGACGGTAATTTGTCAACAAAAATCAGTATCAAATTAACAATTTCGTCAAAAGCCTCTAAAAATCAGTCGCTTTTTTGTGCATTATAACAAGAAAACCAATCCGCTATGGATTGGTTTTCTAAAACGACACTTATTTAAGGTCGCAAATAACAAAATTATCTATTACGTGACCGCATTTGGGGCCGTCACCGAATCTGAAGCAGAGATTTCTCTGACCCATTGTAGAAATTGCAACGAGTTGAGAACTGAAGCCTATATAGGTTCCGTCTACAAACACGTGCGCAACTCTTGCAGTAGGAACAATTATTATCTTTATGTTATAATTTTTGTTTCTTTCCAAAGCTATGGAATTACTCGAATCACAGTTAAGGGAGGTGGAAATTACATCTTCAGCCTCAATAAGCTTGATAAGCCAACCCCAGCCTATAGTTCCCTTTTCGGTTTTCGCGCCGCTATAACAGTTATTCAAAAATGATACTATAGACGCTTTGTCGGTATCATTTCCTTCTGCCGTACTCATATAATCAAAGCTAATCATAAACGTACCGATATCGGCAAAAACATCGGCATCGGGAACGTTAATATAATACGCTGCTCCGTTGACGTACAGCGCTTTGCTTCCGTTAAACTCCTGGATCTTCCACGTATCTGCTTTTACCGGTTCAAGGCCAAGTGAATTGCCTTCGGCTTCTGCTTCTACGGGGTTATCAAACGTAAGCTTTAAAATGGGCTCACTCTCTTTGACTATAACCTTATTTCCGCACTCGTCGCATTTGATGATATATCCGTCTCCAAAAGCCGAAATATCGCCGTCTGCCGCAAGAACGTGACCGTAAGACGGAATTTCTCGCTCTGTGGTATAGTTACACAAAGAACAAGCCGCCTTTTCCTTACCCGCCAAAGAACAAGTAGGTTCTGTTATAACATTTTTAGACACCATTTGATGACCGGTCTTGGGGGCGAGAACGGTATTGCACACTGTACACACGGTATCCTTTTCGCAAGAAACCGCAGATGGCGTATGCCTAAGCATTGGAATAACTTCAATCTTGGTATCGCCGCAATCACAAACTTTAGTTGTTTTACCCTGCCTTGTGCAGGTAGCTGCCTCAACAGAACTCTTATAAGAGTGAACGTGCTGTGTTTCGGGCGGTTCGGTATCGACCGGCTCCGTAACAACAGGCTCGGTGATTTCGGGAGCTTCGGTAACATCCGGTGCTGAAGTGCCTTCAGGAGCCTCAGTCTGACCATTACATGAAGCAAGAGTCAAAACCAAAACGATAACAGAAACAATAACGAGTAATTTTTTCATTGCAATATCTCTCCTTACAACATAATAGTAGTTATCTACACTTGATATTTTAGCACATCCGCCCTTCGATGTCAAGAAAAAGAAACTCCAAAGGGTGTTTTTTGTCTATTAAACACAAATCACAACTTGCTTTTTTGTGAATCATTTACATTTATTCAAGTCAAAAAGGAAGCCGACAAAAGTCGGCTTCCAAAAAATCACTTTTTGAACACAAGTCCGTCGGGGACAATAAATTCGGGGGTGCCTGCTACATACAATTTCAAATTATCAGCAGACGCCGCAAAACCTGCTTTACGGTCAAAATATCTTATATATACGCCTACCACATCACTTGGAACGTCAACGTAATCTATTCCCGATTTTACAAGTTTTTCGTTAATATAAACGTCACACAAAGAAGTAATGGGGTCGCAAACGACCGTGAAATTGTTATATCCCTTTGATTTCAAAACCACGTCGGAAACGGTATCGTCTCCAAAAAATCTGACTTTCCCATCTGAAGTAATCTTTATAACACCTGAATTATAGTTCCACTTGCCTCCGGCTTTTTGATGAGCGAAAGAAATGAGCTCCAGGTCGGCATATTTTTCAAATTTTATATCCGCGGACACAATGAACTTATTTTTCAGCATTGTTTCGGAAGTATCCTGAATATAGTAATTACAATCGTAAATATACATATGACTTCCGTCAATACTGTTTTTTATTTCTATTTTTCCCTTAGTTCCATCAGCGGCAGCCGCACCGTAGAACTTCAGATTCTTCTGCTTATTCGTATAGTCCACTATATCGCCGCTTGCCCCTTCAAAGGTCAAATTGTGGATATAGGTTTGATTTCTGACTATTTTATATTCTCCGCAAAGCTCGCAAAGCTTTTTGGTATATTTGCCCGTAGTATCTTTCTGTTCAGAATATTTATGTTCAGACGGAATAAGATTTTTATAAGAGATTCCGCAGGAACATCCGTAGACTTCGTAGCCCTCTGCCACGCAGGTTCCCTTAACCGTATCGTTCAAGACAAATTCGTGCACGTGGGGAGGCTCGGTATCCTGAGGCTCGGTCCCCTCAACAGGCGCTACGGTTATCTCATCATCTTTAACCCCGCTTTCAACGGGGTCGCTTTGCTTATTACTACATGCCGCAAATGCCAGGCATAACACAGCGGTCATCAACACAAGAAAAAATTTCAGCTTCATAAGCACCTCCGAAAATTTTCAACTGGACGTTTATGTTATTTTTTATTATAACACATAGCTTCTTTATTGTCAATAATCTTTTCTTTTTTAGGTCAAAAAAAGAGCCGTGTTGGACGGCTCTTCTGCATTATTTAGCTTCGGGATACTCGTTACAAAGCAATCTGTAGGGCGGTTCGTCCTCTTCGATTACCGAATAGCGAAGGGCGTTTTGCTCGGCAAAACGGTTATCGTTTTTATCATCGTTACACTGGCTCACCTCTCCGAGAAGAACGGGGCCTGTGCCGGGTTCAACCTCAAAATCGTGGTAAAGTCCGCGATAGACGTAAATGCTTTCGCCGGGAGTAAGTCTTATCTGTGTTCCGGCGGGAACGGTATAAGAATGTCCGTCGGTGTATACGGTAACGTCGGACTCATAGTCTACGTCCTCGCTTCCTTTAAGCGAGTTATAAACTCTGATAAGTATATTTCCGCCGCCGCGGTTGATTATATCCTCGGTTTTGAACCAGTGGAAATGGTTGAGAGAATACTGTCCTTCTTTAAGGTAAAGCAGCTTTTCGGCATAAGCCTTGGGATATTTTTCTTCCATAGTACGGTTTCCGTTACGAATAGTTATGAGCGAAAAACCCTTTTTATCAAAATCGCCGTATCCAAAGTCAATGATATCCCAACCGAGCATACATTCTCTTACTTCATCGTATTCATGTCCCTTCTCTGCCCACTCCTCGGGGGTAAAATTACAGAAGGGTGGAAGATAGCAAGAATATTTTTTACAAACGGCTTCCATTTCTTTAATGGCTTTATTTACCTGACTTCTTTTCATGTTTTACGCCTTTCCCGCACATCCGAAGAGTTCTATTTTTCTCTTCACCGCGTTCTTTATTTCTTCAACCTTCATATTACGGATATCAAGGTACGCTTTTCCCTCTTCAAGCCCATTACGCATCGCTTTCTCGCCCGCGTTACAAAGGTCTGTGAAAATGTTTACCTTTGCGATACCGTTCTTTATAGTGTTTCTGAAGTCGTCGTCCGAAAGTCCCGAACCACCGTGAAGAACGAGAGGTGTATCAAGTGCCGCGCGTATTTCGGAAAGTCTGTCGATATCAAGCTTGGGCTTTGTCTTATACGCACCGTGAGCTGTACCGATTGCTATAGCCAACGCGTCAACGCCCGTTGCGTTCACGAAATTTACAGCTTCCGCAGGGGTAGTATACATATCGGTATCCTTACCGTCGTCTGTAGCAGCCTGACCTACGTGACCGATCTCGCCCTCCACGCTTACGCCCATAGAATGGGCAATCTTTACCATTTCGGCTGTCTGTTTGAGATTTTCCGCCTCATCGTGTGCAGAACCGTCAAACATAATGCTTGAAAAGCCAAGTTTGAGAGCCTCGATACATCTGTCAAATGTAAGTCCGTGGTCATAGTGAACGACTACGGGAACGGTAGCACGCTTTGCGGCGGCGATAATGGAAGGAGCGATAAGTTTAAGCTCGCCGTGGGGCAAAAGCACCTCGGCTGTTCCGATTACAACGGGAGCTCTCATCTCCTCTGCCGCGGCGATAACGCCTTCAAGCATATCGGTGTCGGTAGTATTGAAAAGACCGACTGCATATTTTTCTTTCTGCGCTTTTGGCAGAACATCATTAAGAGTTACAAGCATTTTTATATTTCCTTTTTGTTTTTCATGCCGTCCACGGAATTTTCCGCAAAAAGGCTGCAAGCCGCAGACATTGACGCAAATTCAAGTATTTCCTTATCACTGTATCCGTTATATATACCGTAAAGGCTTCCCGCACAAAAGGCATCGCCTGCCCCCACGCTGCCCGCAATAAGCTCCGAAGGTACTTTCAAAGAACCGAGTTTAGTAAACGCCCCGCTCTTATCAAGGCAGAAGCAAGCTTCTTTTGAGTGAATGATGACCTTTTCGTGTACGCCTGCCGCCATAGTTTTTTCCATCGCAAGCTTAACAGCATCAACATCAAGGCTTCCGTCATTCTTTCTCGGATCAACGCCCCATATGGTACAGATTTCGGTTTCGTTGATTATAAGATAGTCGGTATACGGCATTACGGGCAATATTTTCGCTTTATATTCACTCGCATTACTACTGCTGACTACGTCAACCGAAGTTTTTATTCCGGTTGCGCGCACCATGCTCAAAAATCTCGCCATGGCGGTGCCGTATTCTTCGTCGGCCTCATCAAATTTGTCAAGGAGAAGAATATATCCTATATGGAATATTTTACAGCGAAGCGAAGATATATCAATATCCTCCGGAGCAAATATGGCGTTGGCTCCTTTTGCATTGAAGAATGTTCGTTCTCCCGTAGGAAGGCTCATTACGTCGGTAAAGCTGGTATCGGTTCCGTTTGAAGCGATAACTCCCGAAACTTCAATCCCTCTTGCACGCAATTTATCTACAAGAAATCTTCCGTATTCGTCATCTCCCACACGTCCTATAACCGACACGGGCAGAGTGCTGTCAATGATAGCAAGGTCGGTTGCGGTATTTGGAGCACAGCCGCCTATGGCACGCTTTGACGAGGATATGTATGCAAGCATTCCCTGTTCGGGATACTTATCTATGGTTTTTACTACATCAAGAATCATATTGCCCGCAACGGTTATTCCGCTTTTTTTGTCCGCAAGCAAATCATCAACGCTGACACCGAGCAATTTTGATATCATAGGAAGATGGGTGATATCGGGATATCCCTGACCGTTCTCCCACTTGCTTATGGTTTTATTGCTTATGTTAAGTTTTTCGGCAAGCTCTGCCTGGGTAAGTCCGTTCTTTTTGCGCAATGCCGATATGGTTGCGCCAATCCTTTTAGCGTTCATAATATCCCTCCTTCGCTACTTTTAATAATACACCTTTTTTACAAATTTGTAAACCCTTTTTTGGTGGAATATTAAAACGATTTTCAACTCGCAAAATCTACGGAGCGTAGAGCAAGCGGGGGCAAAAAAAGAACCGATTGGATAAATCGGTTCTTTAGGATTATTATTTCAGATTTCTTCCCAAGGCTTCTCTGTACTGTGAGGGCAAGATATGCTCTGACTCAAAAAAGATTTTTGAGAAGTAGCTTGCGCTTCCGAAGCCGCAGGAATACGCTATATCTGAAATCTTACAATCGGTGGAAACAAGCATTTCTTTCGCCTTTGTCAGCTTCAGCTCATTTCTGTAGTCTGTAACGGTTGTACCGGTTGCTTTCTTAAATGCGTGGCACATATAGTATCTGCTTATACCTATTTTATCGGCAATCTCGCTTACGGGCAAGTCTTCCGTAATGTTTTCTTTTATCACGTTTTTGATACGTTCAATTATCGGAAAGGCATCAATTCCGTCTTCGGTCGCCGATTTTACAAGTCTCACAACTTCAAGAATTGTTTTTTCTTTTTTGACACCGTCAAGCTCGGAAACCAATCTGTCAAGTTTATTGCCGTCAAGCTTGTGCAGGTTTACACAGGTTAAATTATACTGATCGAACAGTATAGAAATGATCTCCTCCTTCGGTTTATCCGAAAGATATTTTACAAAGTCGCTTTCCGAATATCTTTTGATCTCATCATATGGATTCTGATATTCAAGTGCGTATTTACCAAGCTTTGAAACCACGTTTGCGAGGCTGCTGCCATCTTCGGTTATCTCCCCCGCCATAATATCCTTCTCGGTAATTCTGGCATAGAGAATTTCTCTTGCGTCGGCATAAGCCGCATCCATATTATTTTTAAAACAGCCTCTTTCACGGTCGTAGATAATATAGATATATCCGTCGTCTGCTTCCTTGGCATCGGGGTATGACACGTTATTTCTGCCGTCAAGCAAGAGCTTATATTTCCAGGTTTTGCCCTCATCCTCCGAAAGAAGTGCGGTAAGGTTGTTTCTTCCCCTATTGTTGTAATGATTTACAAGCAATATTCTTCCCGATTTCAATCTTCCTATAAAGAAGCGTGAGCAGGGACCGCCAAGCTTACTGTTTTCGCCGGCAGTCCAATTTTTTCCTCTGTCGTAAGAATGGGAAACGCCTATTCCGTACTGGGTTCTTACGTACATAGCAAGTCTACCGTCTTTAAGCTCAAGGAGCATATGCTCATCAAACGAACGCTTTGGTATATCCACTCCGCCAAGCTTCTCAAAGTTTTTTCCGTTGTCCACACTTTTATAAGCAAAGGCTCTGCGGTCTGTATCGTCCGAAACTTTTATTCCGGGCACGGCACACATAGACTTTTCCCACACAGCCGTTGGAAAAAGCCACTCTCCTGTAGTAAGAACTATAGGCTTATTCATCATCACGTTTCCGCCGATTTCAAAAGGCTCGCACCAGCTCAGGACATCGGCGTCGGGGGCATCGCAAACGGTTCCTTTAACCGCGTACTTTTCGGGCGACTCTGCCCAGGTAAACCAAAGTCTGCCAAGCGGGTCTATCCAAAGACAGGGATCGTAGCAACGGTTATTCTCCTTATAAGCTACCGCTATCGGCTCACTGAAGTTCACACCATCATCGGAAAACACCACCATTGAAAAGTTTCCTATTTCTTCCTTTACTCCACCCGAGTAAAAGGCAGCAAAGATTCTTCCCTTTTTGGTAACCTCTATTGACGGGATTCCCTGCCAGATACGATATGAGGCAGAATATTTTTCAAGCTCGTTTTTGTCTGTTATAAGCACAATATCACCCCTTTCACGACAATAATACCACAAAAGGCTAAAATTGTATACAACAAAATTGCTTTATATAATTTCTTTAATCTTTGCGTAAAGGTTCTTAAAATAATGCTCAAAACCTTTACTGCTTGGGTGAAGCTTATAGTCGGCAAAAAGAGTATACTCGGCAGGAAAAATCTCAAGTCCGTGTATTACCCTTACGTTATCATATTTCGCTGTAATTTCACTTATAAGTCTATCGGCATTTTCAAACGCCCCCATAGGTCTTTCGTTCTCAAGATCAGCTCGCCATATGGGCGTTATTGCAAAGATGGGAACGCTTGGATAATTGGTGCAAAGATTTTTGAAGAATTCAGAGCAATTTTCCGTAAAAGTCTGTTCGTCAACGTTATTCCAATCGTTGGTTCCATACGCAACGGTGATTATGTCGGGAACAAAATCTTCTTTCAACGCAGAAAGTGACGGAACGAACCGTTCGCCGCCAATTCCTTTGTTATATTCCTCACAGCCGAGAGCCTCGGCAAGCCTTGTGACATATTTATCGTAATTACGCAAAGCATCGTATCCGTGAGTTATAGAGTCGCCGAAAGCAAGCAACTTTTTGCTATATTTTACCGGAACCAGGGTTGCACCGTCGTCAAGCGTTACTTCCGAGAACTCGGCATTATGTCCCCAAGGAAGATACACGCAAACCTCTTTTTCGCCCTCTCCAAGATTTATGTTTTTCTCAAAGCTTCCGAGTTCAAGAGTCATTCCCGCATATCTTTCGGGAACGTCGGTGTGTGAAAAATTATCTATATGGTCTATCGGTTCACCGTTAACAACAACGTCAACAGAATAGTATTTACGCGAAGAGCCCCTTGTAGTTCTGCCCTTGAGGAAAAGTTTTTTACTGTCGGTTTTAAAGTTTAACGTAATTCCCGAGGTTGCAAAGCATCTTATATAAAATTCTTCTTTTCTTGCTTTATACATTTCCTCCTGGGCTCTTGTAAAGCGGAAAAAGCCTAAACCAAAATCCGTTTCTTCAACTCTTACCGCACCGCAGGTGACGGCACGAAGCTGTTCAATATTAAGTTTCATCTTATCATCTCCAAACAAAAAAGCTTTGGAAATATTTTAACATATTTCCAAAGCAAAGTCAATATCAAATAATTATTATCACGGTAGAAGCCACTGCAAGAACCGTTCCGAGTATATTCCGAAGAGTCACCCTGTCTCTCCTTATCAATCCTATAACAAACGCGAAGAGCATAGTTCCACCGGTCACAAGCGGATACTGTACCGAAGCGGGCAAATGAAGCAGGGCTATAAGAAGCATAAGATTCCCTACGCTGTTTACTGCCGAATATATTCCGCAGACACACAGGGCTTTACCGCTTAAAGCAAAGCTTTTTTTCATTATCAACAACAAAACGGCAGAAATCAAAAGCATCCAGATTTTCACAAGCATCATAAAGCTGGCACTGTCAATACACAAATCGGCAAAAAACTGGTGTATCTTTGAAATCACCCCACCAAGTCCGGGAAGAAGGAAAATTGCGATATAGTACTTAAAGCCGCCTTTATGTTTACCGCTTCTGTCAGCGGTAAAGATTATCACAGCCGATATCACAAAAACGCCTATTACTCTCAAAAGCTTAAATTCTTCGCCGAGAAAAAGTCCGCAAAGAAACGGAAGCACCATTCCGCCTATCATTGAAAACACCGAATAGACAGACAGATTAGCCGATTCAAAGGCTTTCACCGAACAATAGCTGAACACGATGCATACCACCGCATACACAAGTGCGGTCAATGCTGAAAACAGCGATATTTCAAGATTACACCGATTTATTATCAAAAGGAACACCAATCCGACAGCCGAGGTATAGAAAGAAAATTTAATTGCCGCAGCCGGTGTGCTTCCGCACTCTCTTTTATAACTGTCGTTAAACAAGAACTGTAACGAAAACAGCAATGCGGAAATGACTATCATTATGTAATACATTTATTTCCCTGCTTTTTTCTTTTCCCTTCTCTCGATCCAAAGGTTTTTCATTCTGTCGTAAACCGCGTCGTCAATCTCCGGAGTTCCGCCCTTTTGCGTGGGAAGAAGCATGTCGCCCGCAACATTTTTGTCTGTGCAAGCGGTATCGTTTCTCCACTTTTCACGTTCTTCCTTGTTTCTGAGATTGGGTATTTCCATGGGAATACTGCCCGCTAAAATCGAACGGTAGGCAAACATACCCGGAAGGAACATATCAAGTGCCTCGTAAACGTCAATAATATCAGCGCTTTCGTCACCGAGAATCTTTTGCGCGAAGTTATACATCGTATAGAAGTCGGATTTTCCGTGACCGAAGGACTTTGCAAGCTCGTCAAACTCACGCTCGGGCAAATAGCTATCAAGAATTCCGCCTTTCTTATACTGCCCCGAATAGTCGTCGGCGTACATATAAAGTCTGTCAACGTTACCGTTGCCCGTTCCCTCTCGCGACGACTCCATTTTGCCCTTTGAACCGTATATAGAATACCAGACAGAGTTCTTATACAATCCGCCGTGAAGGCTCTTTACGATACCGCCATTCTCAAAGGTAACCAGCTCAAAGCCGAACTCGGCACCCTTTGCGCCTACACGCATACGCCTTTCGTTAAGCGTTGGCTCAACGCCGATTACAGAAACCGGGCGAAGTCCCGTTATATGGATAATTGGACCCAATGAGTGTGTACAGTAAAACGTGGAATACACATTGTTTCTCCAATGATTCTTATCACCGTAGGTAATATCGGGCCAGATAGTTTCGCAGTTATGTACGTACTCACCTTCTGCATACTCAAGCTCGCCTATTTTTCCTTCTCTGTAGAGACGGCGCATCTCATAGGGAGCCGACATATAGCAATAATTTTCTCCGTACGCGTATATCTTTCCCGTTGCCTCAACAGTCTCAACCAACTCTACAGCCTCTTTCATAGTCTGAACAGGAAGCACCTCGGAAAAGACGTGCTTGCCAGCCTTCATAGCGGCTATAGCAAATGGGGCGTGTTCGGTTGCGTAGTTTGCAAGCACCACCGCATCCATATCGTGCTTGATAAAGTCCTCAAAATTATTATAGTAGGTAATATCAAGCCCCTCGTTTTCCTTTTTGGAATTTTCAAGACCTTCCTCCCATTTATCGCAAATAGCGACCAGCTCTGTGTTTTCCGCAAGCTTGCAGTATTTTATCATACTGTTACCGCGATAAACACCCATAACGCCTATTCTTACTTTTTTCATTTCAAAGCACCTGCCTTTCGCTTTTATTTTATCACATTCACAGCCAAAGTAAATGGATAAATTCCATTAAAACATACAAAAAAGTTAGATACATATTGACTTAAATGCTTTTTTGTTTTATAATCAAACTGAGGTGATCAAAGTGGACGAAAAAAACATTTGTCTTTTTGTTCCCGACGGAAGCGAGAACGAAAAGCTGCACATCATAAATTTTGTTTTGGAAACAGAGCAGAAAAAATTCAACGGATTGACACCCCAATCGGTATACCAGATGTATTACGTAAAAAACGGAAGCGGCATACTCCACACAAGCCGTGGGAAGCAAACAATTACAGAGGGGGATATATTTTTCACTTTTCCATCCTCACCGTTTGCCATAGAATCGGTAAAAGACCTGGAGTATATGTACGTCAGTTATCTTGGAACCAGGGCAAACAAGATATATGAAAGTCTGGGAATAAACCGAAACAACTGCCTTTTTGGAGATTATTTTGAAGCGGGAGATTTCTGGGAATCCTCAATCAACGTCACCAAAGAAGCCTCTGCCTTAAGAGCCGAAAGCGTAATTCTTTATACTTTTTCTCTTATTGCGGAAAGAACTCTCAGGCACATCGACGCAAAGGCGTCGGACGACGTGGTTTTGCTGATAAAAAAGTATATTGACGACAATCTGTCGGACACCGAACTTTCACTTACACAGATAAGCCACGAGCTTTCATACAACCAAAAATATCTGTCATCTCTTTTCAAAAAGAAAATGGAAATAGGCATTTCCGAGTACATTTCAACTGTACGGATACAGCACGCCTGCACGCTTATGGAACAAGGCTTTACAAGCATAAAAGACATTGCTTCTCTTTGCGGTTTCAAAGACGCCCTTTATTTTTCAAAGGTCTTCAAAGACAAAATGAAAAAGCCGCCAAAGGAGCATATTGCCGAAATAAAAGCCCACAATTCAAATACAAAAGGCTGATTTACATCAGCCTTTTGTATTTATTTCAAGCCTTCATAAATCTGTCAAGCTCTGGATTTTCCGAGAAGTGCTTAAGCATTACGATAGGTTCGGTTTTTGAAGTGTTGATAATGGTTACGCCCTCTTTTGCGGCTTTCTCGGTTACGAAATATTCATCATTGGTAAGCTCACCGTATCTGATAAGCGTGGGAGTTTCTATATCCCAATCGCCCATTTTTCCGCGTCCCTGGAGCAATATCATACCGTACGCAGCCTCGTCCTTGACAACAACGGTTGCTCCCGGAGCCACCGTAAGTCTCTTGGCAGAAGCCAGATTACATTTATAGCATATCCACTCTTCGGTATAGTTATCATCGGAATGGATAACCACAGGAGCCATAAAGCGATTTTTCTTGAAGTCGGGGGCGGTATTTGCTTCCCAGTCGATAACGTCCATAAGATAATCAAAGTTGCCCTTCTCTTCTTTGGGACAGTTTTTCCAAAGCAGGTCCTCGGAAACACACTCGCCGCCGTAGAGCACCGACTGATACATTGCGTATACGTCGCTGGCAAACTGAGGCTCATACGTACAAAGGCTTGCGGGAGCGTGAAGCACTCCGGGAGGAACGTCCCAACCTGTATCGAGCGTTATTTTATAAGCCTGAGACAAGTCAAGCACTTTGTTATCGCCCTTGGAGAAATTAACAAGGCACTCGCGAACATCTTCCTTCTTTGCGTCGGGATTCAAGCCGAAAAATGTGAACGGGAATGTTCCGCCGTGGTTATTACACTGTGACGGGAAGAAATACATCTCGGGTTTGCCGTCTGCACCCACACGTTTTGCGTGCTCGTCGCGATGATGAATGTGATGCGGCAGGGGGCCTTTGTTGTCGAAAAACTTGGAGAACATAGGCCACTTCTTGTATTTATTCCACAGGTCATCGCCTATAACCTCGCCTTTCAGCTCGTCAACCATATCGCGAAGCAACATTTTCTCTCTGCCGTCCGCACTTACAACGTAGCTGAGTCCTTCGTCATCGGGAGTTTCGGGACCGTTTTCGGCGTGAGTGGTAGATGCGAACCATCTTTCATCTATTCCGCCGCGCTCAAGTCCGAGAACATAATAGTCGTCGGGGTGAAGTTTTATTCTTCTTCCGGGAATACAAAATGCTCTGGGAACCCATACGGGAGCAAGTCTGACTATGCCTTTACCCTCATTGAGAAGCTTTCTTGACAATTCCATAAAAACACCTTCCTTTTTATACGTTAAAATCATTTTAACACAAAAAGGACCGACTGTGGTAGAAATATTAAACTCAAAAAGGGGAATTTGGATTATTTATTGTTTGTTTTTTCTACGCCACTCACATGGAGAAAAGCCGTTATGCTTTTTAAACACCTTGGTAAAATAGTTGGAATCGTTATACCCTACCCTTTCTGCCACCGACGATATCGGTTCTTCGGTATTTAAAAGCATATCCTTGGCGGCTTCCATTCTCACTTTACGGACGTATTCGGTAATCCCCATTCCAAAGGTCTCGCTTGACACTGCATACAGACTGCTTTTGGACATCTTGAATGCCCTGCACAGAGTTTTTATGTTCAATTCGTCGGAAATATGTTCCGTTACGTAATTTTTCACCAGAACTTCAACAGGCGTTTCTCTGAATTTTATAAGCTTTTTCATTCTGAGATACGAAGCACACATTTCCACAAGATTACACATAGCATCAAGTTCTTTTTGGCTTGTATATTTCATTTTTTTCAGGGCATCAAGCAGATACGCACGTTGGTTTGAATCGGGAAAACCGTCTATTTTCCGTTTAACGATTTCCACGTCCTCCTTCATAAGCTTCTGCCCCATAACTATATATCCCACTATGCTGTCATCGCAAATAATTGGGGTTATATTTTCGGTAAGCCCCATATGGCATTTATAGGCATATGCGCTTCGTTTATTCTGTGAGTTCAAAAACCCCTCCCTATCCGATTCGATACATTTTTTATAACACTCGGGGCAGGTTCTTATGATTTTGCAGAATTCGCACATATTTTGATTCTCGCCGTGTAGAATATTAAAATCTTTATCGTACAAATCAAATTTCACCTTGGTTATGAGGTTTATATCGTTGAGTATTGAAGATATTTCCGCCATATCGAAACTTAACATAGTGTTATCCTTTCAAAAAATGTGCGCACAAACCGTTGGGAAGCACGCACATCTTATGTTTACTTTGTTTTTTCTATTCTATCGGCGTTAATGACCTTGGAAGACTTTCTGTGTTCGGGTTTGATTTCACCCGCTTTGGTAAGTGCCCATTTGGTAAGCATAGGACCTACAAGCTCATACACGAGAACCGAGAAAAGAACTATGTTTCTTATCATAATTCCCTCGTCCGTTCCAAGTGCCTTAGCGGTAACCGACATTCCAAGTGCAACACCTGCCTGAGGAAGTAGGGTTATACCAAGATATTTTACTATATTGTTATCACAGCCCATAAATTTAGAGCTGAAGAATGCTCCGAAATATTTTCCAAGCGAACGGAAAACAATATAAACAATTCCTACAACTACTACTGTTCCCGCAAGGAATACATTCAACTCAAGCTCTGCACCGCTTATTACAAAAAACAGAATAAACAAAGGCGTCGTCCATC
>JAFTLM010000428.1 GCA_017455945.1 Clostridia bacterium
AAGTACATCAAGTCTGTGCTAAATGAAACACCCGTTCTGTAATAGAAGAAAATAAAGTCGATTGCCAAAACCGCGGTAACCGCGAAATCGATCAACCCCATAAAAAAGGATTGCTTGAAGTTTCGCTTTATAGCATAGAAATAGTCGGACCAAATAAACACAGGATCGCCTCTGAAAAGTCCGCGAAGCACGTATGTAGCACCAACGTTTTGCCATCCGTATGTAACCGCCAAAAACAGTGCAAGGACTATAATGATGATGTTAACAGTCGGGCTGGTAACAGGAATATCCATTTGAATACTTGTAAGATCAAGCGTTGCACTTACAGAGGCGGAAGGAAGAACCTTTCCGATTCCGTAAAGCGGAGCAAAAACCATCTCCGTTGCGCTTTGGGTTTTATCTCCGGCAAGATATACGTATACCACCGCGATTATCGGCAGGATCTGAAAAAGCATCATCAGATTCAATCTTAAAAGAGACGAGAATTTTCTTGCAAGGAGCTTAAAAAAGAACAAAAGCGTAGGCTTCCTGTCTTCCTTTTCAAAGACACCCTTGCCGTCTCGATTCATATCAAATAATTTGAATTTCTTTTCTTTTTTCAATTTTATTTCCTATCCTTTTAATTAATTTAAATTAAATATATAGTCAAACAATATATTGCATTTATAACAAAAATCAAAGCAAAAACAAAAGCAGTAAGGCTCAAGTACGAAACAAAAGTTCTGTGACACGATGCATTTTTATATGTGGAAAAAGCTTTCCAAACGTATCTTTGAGAATGATATGCGTAGATCATTAATATAAGATTCAATATAAAAGAAGCTGAAAAAAATGTCAGCATCGATGCGCTCCTTGGAAACTCTACAGCGACGTATTTACAATATAACACCAGCAAAGTGGAGACTCCCGATTTGAATCCATTATAAGCTATAACCGAATATATTATAACGATGTCAAATGAAGAAAAAGCAAATATAAAAATGAACAGGATGCATAACACGTCAACACTTGAGAGCAGAAATATTCGATATATAGCCGCCCAAATCGAATCCGAATGCAAAAACGGAAGCTCGAAGTGTATTTTTATAACGTCGAAAAGCTTATAAAGAAAATCTTGATTTATAAAAAATACCGATCCACAGCCTAAACAAAAGAATACTAAAAACGTCCTCAAATATTTCAAGTACGCCTTTATTATTATACGTTTATCCACATCAGAAAAAGCAAAATTCAAGAAATCTCCTCCAAGAAAAAAACAAAATGATTTATTAAATCTTATGAGGAGGATCCCATTATAATTACTTTTGGACGTTTCCTAACTCATCCGCACGAACGGTACAAGCTATCATCGCATTTTTTATGATCTCGTCAAAACCGAGCTCATTAAGCTTATTCAACGCCTGTTCTGTGGTTCCACCTTTTGACGCAACTTTCGAAGCAAGTGTTGAAGGGGTGTCGTTCGAACTTTTCAAAAGCATAGCGGAACCAATTAAAACATCACAAATTACTGGGATAAGGTCATCGCCTTCAAGCCCTTGGGCTAAAGCCCCCTTGTGTATCGCATCCACAAACTTAAACACATAGGCGGGAGAAGACGAAGTAACGCTTATCAGACGATTCATTTCAGATTCATCTATTATTTTAACACTTCCGGAGGAAGCAAAAATATCAGATATACATTTAAATACAGAAGAGGGAACAGAATCATTTCTACATATAAGAGAGACTCCCTGACCTATGACCATAGGAAGATTAGGCAGGACTCTTATTACATTCGCTCCATCGAGCTTCTCCGAAACAGTTTCTGCCGTAATTCCTGCGGCAATAGATATGTATGTTTTGGATGAATGTCCGCCAACAGTACATATCTCTTCAAGAACCTCATCGTAATTTTGTGGCTTTACCGAAAGCAGAACTATATCTGCAACGGAAACTGCATCATTGAGATCACTTGCTATTTCAAAATCAAAATCGAGACCTTTAAGATCCTCATATTGAGTTGTGAATTTATCAAAAAGTGTAATCGAAGAAATTTCACAGGAAGACGAAACTATTCCTCCGATAATGGCTTTTGCCATATTTCCTACGCCTATTACTGAAAGCTTATACATTTTTTATCCTCTGCACCTCATAACATTACATTAATTATAACATTCTTTTTTTAATAAATCAATAACAACTTTACTACAATATTTTAAAGATTTAAGACTTTGGATTATTTCTCAATATTTCAAAAGCAAACACTGCAGTCGCCGCAGCAGTCGACAACGACCCTCCAAAATCACTTCCGTAGTCTATACGTACTATTTTATCCGCCTTTTCTAAAACTGCTCGGGAAATACCTCTTTTTTCCCCCCCAAGTATTACCAATAGAGGCTTTTTAAGATCGGCATCAAACAGGGAAACCGAATCTCGTATCCCCGCGCAAACAATCTGATAACCTAATTTGGAAAATAAATTGACGGCATCTACGGGATCACAAACAAACATATCCATAAGCTCTGATGCCCCCGCAGATGAACGTGCCACGACACCTGCGGCACTCATCCAGTTTCTTGGAGAAAGAACTACTCCGTCAACACCTGCGGCATAAAGAGATCTTACAGAGTACCCAAAATTGTATGGGTCCTCAATACCCTCAAGCAAGAAATAAACACCATTATTCTTAATTTTTTCGGTATTAAGCGTCGGAATTGTACGCTCAGTGCATTGAGCAATAATTCCGCCATGTGAGCTTCCAACAGTTATAGAATCGATTTCAGCGCGTTCTGCAAATTGTATATTATATTTGTGCGTTGTTGCCTTTGCCTTCAAAAAAGAAATTTCTCGGCTCTTTTTTTCTTTTTTTTCTGAATCAATTATGATATTGAGTATCTTTCTATCGTTTTTTCCAAGTTCAATCGCCTTTATCAAAGCAGAAATTGACGACATTCCTTCAAATATTGATGAATTTGAAAATTTTTCCGATTCTTTTATCATAAAACACCTCTTAATTGATTAAACATTTAATAAAAGGGAACAACACATAAAAACGAACAGAACTTGGAGAACACAAAATGTACGCTTTATCAACCAAAGAACGTTGTTTAATTTTAGCCGCAGATTTAGTAGAAAACAAATCTACCGTACGAGCCGTGGCGGCAAAATTCGGCATTAGTAAAAGCACAGTACACAAGGATATCACTTACAATCTGAGTCATATCGACAAAGTGCTTCACGGAGAAGTGCAAAAAGTTCTTGAAACAAATAAAAAGGAAAGGCATCTCAGAGGAGGAGAGGCTACACGAAAAAAATACATAAAATCAGCAAAAATCACTTCAACAACAAATTAGAAGACTTATACAAATGTCTAAAGAGGTCTAT
>JAFTLM010000429.1 GCA_017455945.1 Clostridia bacterium
AAAATTATGGCAATCAACAAGACAAAAGTAGTAACTGGACTCGTAAGACTTTCTTATGCAAACGTATGGGAGCCTAAAGCACCCACCGAGGGTGCAACCCCCAAGTACAGCGTTTCCCTTATCATCCCCAAGAGTGACACCGAAACCATCGCAAAGATTAACGAGGCTATCAACGCCGCCATTGACGAGGGCGTTGGTAAGTTTGGAGGCAAGAAGCCTAATCGTGCGGCACTTAAATTGCCCCTTCGTGACGGAGACGTAGAGCGTGAGGACGATGAGGCTTATGCAAACGCATATTTCATCAACGCAAACAGTGTTACCGCACCCCAAATTGTAGACACCAAGGTTCAGCCTATCCTTGACAGAGGCGAGGTATATAGCGGTGTTTACGCAAGAGTGTCCATCAACTTCTATGCTTTCAACTCCAACGGCAACAGAGGTATTGCCTGTGGCCTTGGCAACATTCAGAAGGTTCGTGATGGTGAACCCCTCGGCGGTAAGACCAACGCATCTGCAGAATTCGGTACTCTTGACGAGGACGATGACCTGCTCGGCTAAAAATACAATGGCGAGGGTGGTGGAGCAATCTACCGCCCTTATGCCAGTTAGGAAGGTAGCATGAAGACAATCAGCATAGATATAGAAACTTTTTCATCGGTGGACTTAACCAAAGCGGGAGTCTACCGCTACGCCGAGAGTTTGGACTTTGAAATTTTGCTTTTTGCCTACGCTATCGATGGTGGAGAGGTCGAGGTTGTTGATGTTGCCTGCGGTGAGCGTATCCCCAAGGATATTATTGATGCTCTTACGGATAAAAATGTACGCAAATTCGCTTTCAATGCGCAGTTTGAGCGTGTATGCCTGTCGAGGTTTCTCGGTATGGGCAACGGAGAGTATATAAGTCCCGATTCGTGGTACTGCACGATGGTATGGTCGGCAACCCTCGGTCTGCCTCTTTCCCTTGAAAAGGTAGGAGCCGTTCTCGGTCTTGAAAAGCAAAAACTTACTGTCGGCAAAGACCTTATACGTTATTTTTGCAAACCCTGTGAGCCTACCGCTATCAACGGCGGAAGAAGGCGTAATCATCCTTACCACGCCTACGATAAATGGGCGCAGTTCAAGGAATATAACAAACGAGATGTAGAAACCGAAATGCAAATCCAAGCACGGCTCGGTGCGTTCCCTGTATCGGATACCGAGTGGGACAATTATCATCTTGACCAACGCATCAACGACTACGGCATAGCCCTCGATACCGATTTTGTTGACCACGCCATAGCCTGCGATGCCGTAACTACTACAAAAAACACCGAGCGTACAAAGGCGCTCACGGGTGTAGACAATCCCAACTCCCCGGCGCAGCTCAAGGCTTGGCTTGTGGAGCAAGGACAGACGATTGAGAACCTTTCCAAGGCAGAGGTCGCACGCCTTCTCAAAGATGCAAGCGGAAACGTGGAAGAAATCCTGCGCCTACGTCAAGAACTCGCAAAGTCAAGCATTAAAAAATACGTTGCTATGAAAACTGTTGTCAACGCAGATGACAGAGCGAGAGGTCTTATTCAGTTCTACGGCGCAGCACGCACGGGGCGTTTCTCGGGACGAAATATCCAAGTTCAAAATTTACCACAGAATCACCTTGATGACCTGCCGAAAGCAAGAGAAATGGTGCGAAATGAGGCTTGTACGGCTATCGAAGAAACCTATGGCAATATCCCAAATGTGCTCTCCGAGCTTATCCGTACCGCTTTTGTACCGAAGGAGGGACACCGATTTATCGTATCCGACTTTTCCGCTATCGAGGCGAGAGTTCTTGCTTGGTATGCAGGTGAGGCTTGGCGTTTAGATGTCTTCCGTGAAGGTGGAGATATTTATTGCGCGTCAGCATCGCAGATGTTCGGAATTCCCGTTGTTAAAAACGGCGTAAACGGACACCTCCGTCAAAAAGGTAAAATCGCAGAACTTGCCCTCGGTTATGGTGGCTCGGTAGGCGCACTGAAAGCAATGGGTGCGGTTGCTATGGGCATCAAAGAGGACGAGCTTCAAGGACTTGTTACCGCTTGGCGTGGAGCGAACCCGAATATTACAAAATTCTGGTGGAAGGTAGACCGCGCGGTCAAATATGTGGTCGCAAATAAAGCCTCTTATGAGTGCTATGGTCTTACATTTTCCTACGAAAAAGGCATTCTTTTCATAAGGCTTCCTTCGGGCAGACGGCTTGCTTACGTCCGTCCCCGTATGGGTGTCAACGGCTTTGGTGGTGAGTGCGTTACATACGAAGGTGTCGGTGCATCGAAAAAGTGGGAACGCATCGAAAGTTACGGCCCCAAGTTCGTGGAAAATATCGTTCAGGCTACGGCAAGGGATATCCTTGTTGAGGCTATGCAGAGGCTTTATAAAAAAAGCTTTGCAATTACGATGCACGTACATGATGAGGTGGTGCTTGAAGTGCCGTTTGGTGTGTCAAATGTAAAGGAATGTTGTCAAGTAATGTCGATAAATCCCGAATGGGCGCAAGGTTTGCCCCTCAACGCAGAGGGTTATGAGTGCGAATTTTACAAGAAAGAGTGAGGTCATTACTATGATAAATCCATTTAGAGGATATGTAAAAACGAAAAATAAACAGCCGTGCCAGAAGTTCGGTAACGGCGAAAAACTCCTTACCCTCGAAGAGGTCAGCGAGTGTGAGGAATATGCAGGAATCCTCAACGGAGAGTTCACTGTAAAAGACGTCGATGACGGCTCGGAGGCAGAGCGTGTTTTGGCCCTTGTCTGTGACCTTGACCTCAACTGCCGTATCTATAAAACGACACGGGGTCTGCATTTTATGTTCAAAGCAAGCGAGTATTGCACCAAAGGCGTGGTCAAAGCAACCGATGCTCTCGGCTTTTCCTTTGATGTCCGCACGGGCAAAAATATGTACGTTGTTTTGAAAAATAAAGGCGCACTTCGTGAAATTATCCGTGATTTCGATGAAAGCAAAACGCTGACCCCATATCCTAAATTCTTTGCGCCTGTGAGAAACTCCGCAAAGTTTACCGATATGGGCGAGGGGGATGGTCGCAACGGCGCACTGTTCAAGCATTCCGCTTTGTTGCTCCGTAGTGGGTTCACGCCCACAGAGGTAAAGACCATCCTTTATCAAATTAACCGCTATGCCTTTGCAGAGCCGCTCGGTGAAGACGAAATGCAGAAAATCACACGCCGTGATGCGCTTGAGAACTATGCCCCCGATAGCGTTGAGGAGGAGTTCGGTATTCCCTTAAAGCCGAAATCCTACAACGATACAAGTATGGCAGAGCTTTTCGTCCGTGAGTACCAAGGCGAGGTGAGATATAACCCTTCTACGGGTTGGCTCGTCTGGAACGGGCGCAAGTGGGAGGTTTCCGAACTCAAAGCACAACAGAGGTACATCGAGTTTGCTAAAAAGGTACTCGAATGTGCAAAAGCATCCGTCAAGAACGCTTACGCTTCCCTTGGGGACGATGCGCTTGATAAGGGTGAGAAAGAGGCGGAAAAAGAAAACGAGGCGCTTGTTAAAGAGGCGCTTGCGTTCCATAAGTTCGCAAATAAAATGTGCGATGGCAGTAAAATCAACGCCGTTATGGGCGTGGCGAAGAGCTACCTTGAACTGCCTATCGAGAACCTTGATGCAAGTCCCTTTGACCTGAACACCCCCGGCGGTATTATCGACCTAAAAACAGGCATCGTCTACGCCCATAAACCCGATGCTTTTTGCACGAAAATGACAAGCGTTTCGCCTTCCGTTATCGGTAGCGAAATGTGGGACGAGTGCCTTGATATGGTCGCACAGGGTGATGCCGAGTTTAAAGCATTTTTGCAGACGGCGGCGGGTGCGATTGCTATTGGTAAAGTATATCACGAAGCTCTTATTATCGCTTTTGGTGATGGCGCAAACGGCAAAAGCACTGTTTTTAATACGATTTATGAGGTTCTTGGTGATTACGCAGGAAAAATACCCGCCGAGGCACTTACTACAAGAGCGAAAAATGCCAAGGTTGACCTTGCGGAACTGCTCGGAAAGCGTTTTATTCTTGCCTCCGAAACGGAGGAAGGACAGAGGCTTTCTACAAGTATGCTCAAGCGGATTGCAAGCGTTGACAGCATTACGGGTGAAAAGAAATACCACGACCCGTTTACGTTCACGCCCAC
>JAFTLM010000430.1 GCA_017455945.1 Clostridia bacterium
AGGTGCAACCTACCCCGCTACAGTAGTTAAGATTCTCGCAAGCAAGGACAAACCGGGCGAAGACATCGGTTGCTTTGTTGAATACGCTCCCGGCAAGGACGGAATGGTTCATATCTCCAAGATCTGCGACAAGAGAATCAATAAGGTTACAGACGCAGGCATCGACGTTGGCTCGGTAGTCAAGGTTAAATATATGGGTCTTGACAAGAAGGGCCGTATGGACTTCTCTATTAAGGACGCTGAGTAATAATAAATAACTTTTTGAAAGGAGAACGACATGGCAAGGAAGCCTAACGCAACCAGGGAATTCAGAACCACCGGTGCAAAACGCCCCGGCAATGCCAAAAACGGCAAAAGGACACAGACCTCGGTAGCTTATCGCACAGCCAGAATAGCCAGAGCACGCCAAAAGCGTGAAATCGAACAGCAAAAGCGTGAAAAAATGATTTTCGCACTCTTCGTTGTCGTCGTGCTGGTTATGATAATCGTTGCCATTCTCGTTTTCAAAAAGGTGTTAGGCAACGAACAAGAGGGCGTCGGTCAGGTCAACCAAAAGCAAACCGCTAATACTCCGGTAACGCAAACGGTAACCGACCCGGTTTTGATCTCCGAAGATGCGGTGCACAAAGGCAACCTCTTGATTGTTGACGCTGAAAACGCCTATTCCTCCGCTCCGCAATCGCTTAAGCTTATAAGCGATTCCAGAACGCCGTTTACAGACGGCAACGGAAAGACGGTTTATTCTTATTACGTGGCAAAACGCTTTGAAGATAAGCTTGAAGAAAATACGCTTAACGCATTCAATCAACTTGCCGACGCATTCTACAACGCCACCAAGTCAAAGAGTAACGACCTGTTCGTTAAAAAATCATATGTAAACGGAACCACCGTTTACGGTATGGGCACGGCTCTTGACCTTGAAATGTGGAAGAGCGGAAGCGACTATTTCGCTTTGAGTGACTCTCGGTATGCAACCGAATACGAGTGGCTAAAAAACAACTGCCACAAGTACGGCTTTATCATCACAGAAGATACGGACAAAATGTTTAGCATAAGATTCGTAGGCGTTCCCCATGCAGTGTATATGAACAACGCCGATATGTCGTTAGAGCAGTATGTACTGTATCTGGAAAGCAATGAAATAAACGTAAGCACTGAAAGCGGAGACAGTTACCGTATATTCTACGTCAAAGTAAACGGAGAGTACACCGAAATTCCGATTTCAAGAGATTCCGACTATACCCTGTCCGGAAACAACTCCGACGGAATTATAGTAACAGTAAAAAACAAATAATTATAAGCAGAACAAAATGGCTGATTCAATGAATCATCCATTTTACGTTAAGGCACAATAAATAAAACTGCTTATTTGCCAAAAACCAGAAGGCAAAGAAAAACGCCCGCAAGTGTTGGGCGGTGCGGGCGACAGGACTTGGGAACCTGGCTTGCGGGTAATTTGGCGGTGACGGAAACGCGCGAGACGCAAGCCTGCAATCCCTTCGGGCTTGAAGTTCAAGTATGTAATTACCATAGCAAGAAGAGGCGGAGGCACAATGTGCCTCCGCCTCTTCTTGGCGTGTGTGGACAAAAAAGATCCGATCTGCCAAGCAAATAATTTTAATGTCACAAAGCCTCATTCAAAGCATAATTTTTCACTTTATGCTTTTAATTTATACACACGATTTTTATTGCCGCCTTCAGCAACAATGATTTCATCCTGCACCATTTCGGCAAGTATCTCTTTGGCTCTTGTAGCCCTCAACCCGAGAAGCTCTGCAATTTCAATGCTCTTTGCGGAAACATTTTCGGTGAGATAAGAAACAATCGCTTGTTTATGTGCGACGGTTTTTGCCGCCGCTTTTTTATCGCCGTTTTTTATCGTCGCTTTTTTATCTACGCTTTTTCCTATTGTCAGCGATAAAGTGATTCTGTCGGGTTCAAAGCTTTCGTTAATAACCGGAGCCGACCAACCTTGCTTTTTCCAAACGCTGAAAATGTTCGGGATACCGCTACCTGCGCGCTCACCTACGTCGATAAGGTTGAACATCTTGATGAGCGTGCTGTTACGAGGGTCGGAAACTCCGCCACTCTTTGCGGCTTCGACGTCGATACGAAATCCGCCTGGGTTTGAAAGCGTGATAACATCTTTTTTCTTAATTATGACAAGACCTTGTCTGCCGTAATAATCGGCGTTTATCAAGCAATTGGCAAGAGCTTCACGCAATGCTTTATGAACGGGGGTATCGTCAATGCGGTCACCGCCTTCGAGCTTGAACGGAACTTTAATATCCTGCGTGATCTTGTTGTAAACACGGAAATAGAAATCGTAAACATTTCCACTCCAATCGCCCGACGAAGAAACAATACGGTCAGTCCAACGGGTGCTCGGATCAAACTGCTCTTGATAATCAAGGAAATATGCGGGAAATTCTTTTACGATTTCGTATTCATAGCCAAACATCAAAAGTCCCGCGGCAGTGGGGTGCATCTTTCCGTCGTTTGATCTTCCAACCGCGCCAAGCTTGTAAAGGAACTCCACGTCTTCAAGCTCCTCCCAAACGTGTCCTGGACGGTAGTTCTTCATACGGATACGATAACGCTTCACGCTGTCGTAATCGAATACGTCAAGCTCCATGTTTTCAAGCACGAGCATATCCTGCGTCTTAATTGCGGCATCGCGCATCATAGCCCCGACTTCTTCCTTGGTACATTTGTAGTCGCCCTCACCGTTGCGGCGGTAGCTTCCAGAAAGAGGATTGCCGTCGATATACACAGGCTTATCGCTGCGCTGTGCACGAGGCACACGGATAGCCACAATGTGCTTGCCGTCAACTTCTTCGATTGTAACATCTCTGTCTGAGAGAATGTTTGCACTTACCTTGTTCGTATTATTAACAATATCCCAAAAGTCTTTTATCAGCCTATCGGGATCAGGCAAATCGACAGGATACAGGGATTTGTCGGCATGTTCTTCAACCCCAAGCAGAATTATACCACCAAGCGTATTGGCAAAAGCGGAATAGGTTTCCCAAATGCTACGAGGCAGACCACCTACAGCCTTTTTCGCTTCAATGCGGTTGTTCTCTTTATATTTTTCTATATTGGTAAAATCAATCATTTTATGCCTCCAAATATATGAAATATGCCTCGACTCATAAAACTTGTCAACAATACTGTCTCTCTTTTCCTGTTAACAGTATATCACATTATCGGTGATTTTTCAATATCTTTTGGTGAAAGATTATTTTCATTAGCATCATTATGTGTTATAATCAATACACCGTAATATGTATGAAATTTATAAATCAAAAATCTATCTGAAACACTTGAAAAACAAGGAAACACCTGTTGGAGTCCAAACCCTGGAGGGTTCGAATTGCAACAGGTGCTTCACTTGCGGGTAATTTGGCGGTGACGGAAACATGCGAGACGCAAGCCTGCAATCCCTTCGGGCTTGAAGTTCAAGTATGTAATTACCATAGCAACAAGAGGCGGAGGCACATTGTACCTCCGCCTCTTGTTGGTGCGGGCGACAGGACTTTGGAACCTGGCTTGCGGTCAATTTAGCGATTGCGAAGCTACCGTTTACGCAAGCCTTTCGTCTCCTACGGAGCCGACGGTTCAATTTGTAATCTCGTGTCAAAAAAAGGACAGAGGGAGCAACGCTCCCTCTGTCCTTTTTTGGCGTGTGTGGACAAAAAAGATATTTTCGCAAAAGCCTTGTAACACAATGGTGTTTCTATCTTGTTTTGGCTTATAGTTTTTTTTGGATTTTATTTTATTCTTGTTTTTCTGGTTTTGTTTTAATGTTTCACAGAATTCCGAAATAACCGGATATGACTTGTCGCCCCCCGCTGCTGCTCGAAAATGTGATAAAACATCCCACCCTTTTTCAGCATTATAAAGATAAGAAAATTCATGTTCTACTATTTTTTTGTCAACAGTCCCTTGTTGCCATGCTACAAGTACAGTTTCTAAGGTGTTTAAATAAGAAATAACATGCCAACGTAATTCCAGCAATTGTTTTCCGGAAATTTCGTACTTCTCCGATGTATTTTCCCCGCATGCACTACACTCCCCAGTTCCTGCCATCCCGCATATAGAACAAAGCATTTGTTTAATTTCAGCATTAACCTTAAAAGGCTGCTCCAAATAAAGATTTCTACATTGTTCTTCGCTAAAACGCTCAACAATTTTTTCAGCTGTGCTTGTTGCCCTCTTAAGAGAAGCACTCCAAGACATCATCATATCCACCGTTCTTTGTCTTCTCTGTTCTTCATGTAACTTTTTGCTTTGCATATGTGTTACAAATATTTGTATAACGATTAAACATGCCGAGGCTGCACTTATTCCGGAAAAAATCAAGGTCCAATTTATTGTCATATATTCTCCTTAATATATCGGTGATTACATAGAGTTTTATAATACACTACAATGTCTTTTATTTTTGTAAAGTAATCCAATAATTAAAACTTCAAAAAAACATAACCGAATATCTGCAAAAATTATTATTTATTTATTTTTATTATTTTTATATTTAGTAAATTTAATTTTTATTTACGGACAGGTTTTGTAGTTGTAAACTGTTTCGGTTTCTCCAACTCCGTCAGTATAAGCGGTAACGACAAATTCAGCCTTGTATTCTCTTCCGCTTACTGCGTCGAAGTCAATGCTTATCCCTATTCCGCCGACTGTTTTACTCTTATAACCCTCGTCAACATAGACCCATTGACCGTTTATCTTCTCATACAAATATAAGGTTCCTTCAATCATTGAAGCGGTAGACATCTTGCTTGCGCTTCCCGTAACATTTCCTATATCTCCGTCAAACCCCATGGTCAAATCAATATCGAAAATACTTACCCAACGAGGAGTAACACTGCTCTGTTCTTCCTCAATAGCAAAAGCATTTACAGAAAACATCATAAGGGCAGCCAAAAGACACACTAATACTTTTAAAAAAATTTTTTTCATATCGATTTTCCTTTCTCTTACAGATATTCGATTATCATTCTATTAACAATAAAAATCGCAAAATGTGACAACATTTTGCGATTTTTGTCGAATTATACAATTTTATACCATCTCTTTTGTAAAAACCATCTGTTATTTCACACTTTCGGCAACAATAATAAGCAAATCAAAATTACTAGATTCTGTCGTCAACTGGTAAATGTACAAGCCATCAGTCCAAATTATCTTTTTGTGAGAAGATTCAACAAGTTCGACCAAATAAGCTGTGAATCCATTTATTTCTATGTTTTGTACAACAGCCGATTCATTATTGACATACATATCATCTTCACTAAAAACCAATTGTTTATAAGAATAAATCAAATTCTCACCGAAATAATACTCAATGTATACTTGCATTCTGCTTTGCACAACAATATCCTCTATTATCCCCTCTTGATAGTAAGTCGGCTTTTTGACTTCTTCTATCTTTGTTGGGCGCACGATTTGCTCGGTTGTTTCACTGTCATTCCCAGTCTCAGTGTCTGCACCATTAACGCCTTCGGTTTCCTCTATTTCGTCATCGGGCATTTCGTAATTTATAGTCAAATAGTCCTCATACCACTCAACAATTGCGCCGAATAATGCCTCGCGAAGAGAAGGAATTGCGACAACAGCAAGCGTACCCGCGGATATAATTGCCAAAACAGCCACCGCCACTCGTGACATCACCTTTTTAAACGCATTTACAAACGGTTTGCGTTTATACTGCCTGATTCTTCTGTCTCTGATTCGATAGAACGATTTGTCAAATACAACCTTTGAAGTGTCAAGATTATTAAACATTTCAACATCATCTTCACCGCAGCCAATCGCGGCGAGGGCTATAAGATAATCCAATTTATCCTTATACATACAAGTCCTTACCTCCCATCTCTCTTAACTTTGCTCTGGCTCGCGAATATCGCTTTCTTACAGTCTCAACCGTAATGCCTAATATACCTGCAATATCTTCATAAGAATATCCCATTTGCATAAGAACTATAACGTCACGGTATATAAAGTCAAGCTTGTTTATCAGAGCGTGCATTATCTTGCAGGTTTCCTCATTGATTATTATTTTTTGCACGTCACTTTCCGTATCGGGAATATCCATAATATCCCACTTCTCACCTTCTTCATCGTAAACAGTTGTGGAAAAAACACGGCTATTCCTTCTCTGGTTTTTGTTGTATAAGTTAATTGCATTATTTCTGGTCGCTATCACTATAAGCTTGATTAAATAATTATTCTTTTGAGCTTGTCTAAATGTATCAATTTTGTTGTCATTTATAATTCTCGCAATCGTTTCGTGAACACAGTCCTGTGCATCGTGGTGATTATTCAAAACATCCATCGCAATCGAATACATTTTTTTGGAATAATCGTAATACAAGGTTTCCATAAACGTTCGGTCTTCTTCATTTTCTATACTCATAATAATTTCGAGCATAATACAGTCACCACCTTTCAGGTGAATTATATCATGCGTGTCGAAATTTGTCAACTTTAGATTATGCACAATACAAGAACAGCCCCCAACACCGTTAGGTATTGGGGGAAACCTTTTAGTTTTCCACTAAAAAGTCCTGAACAACGTCGCTTAATTGAATTGGGTCAAGACCTATTTCATTGCTGATGCGAACCAGCTGTTCTACCTTCGTAACATCTGCTGACAAATCCGAAAAGCTTTCCAAAACAATGGCACCGGCAGTTTCTTTTTCCACAGCTGCAATTCCGAAACCAATGCGAATATTCTCTCCCGTTTCATAGATGTTGTGGGTCAGAATGTATCTACATTCCATTTTACAGTCTCCTTTCTCTACTGTCTTGCTGCAAGCGCAGGCTCTTTTTCGTCGGGAATACAACTATTCAAGATTCCAAGATCCAAATCAAAAACACGCCCAATATTTAAAATATTGGACAGCTTCGTATTGGAATCTCCGAGTTCTATAAGCTCATACCCCTTTTCACTCATTCCGCAACGCTCTGCGGCTTCCCTGATGGTCCAACATCTTCTTTCTCTGCATTCGCGCACGATTCGACCAAAACTTCGAGCAAAAACCATAATATCACCTCCTTTCACGCTATTTTAGGAGGAAACATCAGGAAAACAAAGGAAACACAGTTCTATATTGTAAACCGCGTGTTAACTTTTGGATTTTTTGCCCTATTTTGATAAGCAAATACAGAGCAGAACATTTTTAATGTTCATAACTATAACAAAAAAGACCGCAAAATAGGTCAACAGTTTTGCAAACTTTTTATTAAAAACTTCAAGTTAAATATCTACTATATTGGGGCACACAAACTTGTATTATATGAGTGTCCGCCGCCAAATATAATTTGCAACTCGCCGTTAGAATATATCTTAATACATTCTATCATCTGTCTCACTATACTGTCATCATATTCGTCGCAATGCTGTTTTCTATACTCTATAATATTTTGAAGTTGTGAAAGTCTGCGTTCTCTATCAATATCGCTTGATTCGCTTTCTTCAAGAGCTTGAATTCTTTTTTTGAGTTGGTCTATTTCTGCTGACAGTTCTTTAAATTCTTCCTCATGGGTTTCTATATCACCGCCGTTTCTAACGCTTTCATTAACTAAATCGAGCATTTTTTTGTTAAGTGCATCTATTCTTCGTTTAAGAAGGTCAACTTCATCTGAATCAACAGCCAAACCGATGGCTTCCCCAATCGTTGCTTTCATAAGCGACATATAGGTGGCTTCATCTTCTTTATTAAATTTATTAACTGCCCTTACTATAGCTTGATGAAGCTCTTTTTCACTTACAGTAATCGAATGTTTACAGTATGTTTTACCATTATCCAGACGATTTGTGCATCTCCATATCCAACATTCTTTTATTGTGTTATTGACAAATACTTTACGCATCATTTTACCACCGCATTTTCCACACCTAACATGATGGGTAATATGTTTGACCGATTGGTAAAGTTCAGAAGTAACGTTTCTTTGCTTTGAGCTCTTACGCTCAATTGCTTTTCTATATATGTCAGCCCCTATTATGGGAGCATATTCGCCCATTCCAAGGTACTTGGTGTTCTCCATTATACGGGAGATTCTCGCCTTATCCCATTTTGTTGTTTTCTCTGTGTACTGAACATTTTGGGATGTCAGTTTATTCGCTATATCTTTCAACGATGCCCCGTTTATGTACAGCTCGAATATTTTTTTGATAATTTCGGCTTCATCGTTCACTATAACGATTTTTCCGTTTTTTATTGCGTATCCGTAAGGGATATAGCGTATTTTCTTCATAACTTCAATCCTTTATTATTCCACTAAACTCTAAATTTCCCAATAAAGTAAACGTTATCTTTTTTTGGCTATCAATTACCACTTCTTTTACCCCCGACTCAAACAATTTCTCATCGAAGCAATCAAGCGGAGTTTCTATGCTCAATATTCTTTTCAGCGTTTTCAATTCATCGAATATTTTTTCATATCCAGACTCAAGAAGTTCGGCTCGTTCATTCTTCTTTTTGTTTATTTGTGCCTTAATTTCTCTTGCCTGCGTTTCGTATACTTCGGTGGCAAGGTAACCTTTGCCGCGAAGTTGTTCCAACATAAGCAATTTAGCGTTAAGCTCGGCTATACTTTGAGATACGCCCAAAGCTTCTACGTTGCCCTTCTTTTGTAACGCCATTGCATACTCCAATAACCTAAGACTTTCATCAAGAATATTGGGTTCGGCAAATATAAGTTTATTTACCATTTTTACAAAAGCATTCTTAATGTATTCTTCTTTGCAATAAGCGGAGTTACATTTTTCTTTATCCGCCAAGTGTTGAGGACACACCCACAATACGCTGTTATTTCTTGCCTTTCTTTGATAAAAAGAGCCACATTCTTTACATCGAATGTGGCTTGTAAATGTATATTTTCTTTTTGGACCGGTGTGTGCATACTTATTACACTGTGCATTTTGAAGCTGTTGTGCAGCTTCAAACAATTCTCGAGCTATTATACTATCATGTGTTCCACAAGCATAATACTTATCCTGCTGTCCGCGATTTATGTGCTTTGTAAACGGAACCGATGTATCGCAATAAGACTTTTGATAAAGACTATCACCAACATATTTTTCGTTGCCGAGTATACTGGCGATATACCGATGATACCATTTATTGTTTCCCGCTTTAGTCAACACTCCATTGCTTTCAAGCTGTTTGGCTATTTGAAGTGTAGACATTCCACCAAGATACATTCTAAATATATCCCTTACTACACTGGCTTCCGGCTCATACGGAACCAGCTTTTTGTCCTCAAAGCGGTATCCGTATGGCTCTGAACCATTTATGTATGTTCCGTCTTCCATTCGCTTTTTTACACCGAATCTTAGGTTCTGTGATATTGACACTGATTCTTCCTGCGCCATAGCGGAGAAAGTATTTAATAG
>JAFTLM010000043.1 GCA_017455945.1 Clostridia bacterium
GCTGTGTTTTTCGTAGCTGTGATATCGCTTATAGCTTTCACTTTTGTTTACTCTGTCGTTAAGGATAAATCCGAGTATGCGTGCATTTATCTGACCGAGACGCTCAACAAGCTTAGACGTTGTGTCCACACGCGATACGTTAGCTCTTATAACGCAAACGTATCCCATAACGTGCTGTCTGTACAAAAGTGCATCCGTAACCACAAGGCACGGGGGGGTGTCTATAAGGATATAGTCATACGCAGGACGCAGCTTCTCAAAAAGCTTATCGGTTCGCTTGCAGGATATAAGCTCTGCGGGATTGGGAGGAATTGCTCCCGCCGCAATAACGTCAAGATTTTCGTACGCCGTTTTCTGAACGAAGCTCTCGAAAGGTACGTCAATGTCAACCACGCCCGACAAAAGCTCCGAAAGTCCCGGCGAACGCTGCAATTTCAGTGAGGGTGCCACCTGGGGCTTTCTCATATCAGAATCTATAAGGAGAACTCTTTTTCCGCTCTCCGCCAAGGATATCGCCATATTTATACAAGTAACCGTCTTTCCCTCTCCGGGAGCCGAGCTTGTAAAAGCAATTACATTACAGCCCTCCTCCACGTTGGCAAAAATAATGCTGGTTCTGGTGGATTTATAGGCTTCGGTAACCGCAAAGGGCGTATTTTCATTCATTATATTCTGGCTTCTGTTGTTTTTCTTCTTATTTGCCATAACACATCTCCAAATCAATCGTTTCTTGCACTGTATCTGTAGCCGCGTTTTGACTCCGCACTGTCGATATCGGGTATGACACCCAGAATCGGGATTTTGGGAAACGCTTCCGCCAGATCGTTTTCGGTTCTGACCACTACGTCAAACACCTTTCTCAAAACAACTATAAATATGATAAGCAAGGCACCGATACAAGCCCCCAAAACAGTGTTCTTTTGAGTGGAAGACGACGGGCCGGTTGCCGTTTTTGCCTTCTGAATTACAGAAGCGTTGGAACCGCCAAGAAGTCTGTTTGCCTCGGTTGCAAGAGCCTCAGACACAGCCTGGGCAACGGTTTGCGCAATTCTTGGGTCGCTTGAAGAAGCGTAAATACTGAGAATTTCGGTTTCAAGATTCTGACCCACCGATATCATACTTCTGAGCTGACCTATACTGAATTCTTTTTCACCCAAAAGTTTCAGAAACTCGGCATCGTCAATCTCACCGTCACTATGCTTTTTCCTCAGCTCTTCAAGCTCGAAAACGGTCATATCGTTTTCGAAAAGAAAACCCATTTGCTCATAGCCCTCTTCGTCTGTTGCGTAGCCCAATTTAAGGCGGTCTATGTGCTCGATAGCCTTTTCGTAAATGGCGTCAACCTTGTCGATAAGAACGACGTAACGCGAAAGCACGTGCTCGGACGCCTCCATAGAAGCCGCCGACATCTGGCTTTGGGCACCGGGTCCCTTGTCGTAGTTAGATATATTTATCAACGCCTCCGACTTGTACATAGGCACACCGGTGCTTTCGGAATAAACGTACGCTCCCGCACCGAAAAGCACTGCACACAAAATCACAAGCCAAAGCTTTGACAAAACCGCTTTAACAAGTTTCATAAGCGAAATTTCTCTCATTTTTGTCACCTCGTAAATGTGGTATTCCCAAATAGTTTACCATAAATATTTAAAATTGTCAACCGTTTGCCACCAATATCTCGCATTTCAAACAAAAAACTTCAAAAAACGCTTGACAATCAGCCTGTTTTGTGGTATCATAGCCTAAACCGCATAGAAATCAGGGGTGCTGACGCAGTCGGCTGAGATGGAAACCTTTCCGAACCCTTAACCTGATACGGATAATGCCGTCGTAGGAAGATTTTGTTTACTCAGAATTAGTTACCGCACGGATTTCCGTGCGGTTAATTTATTCTAAGGAGGTTTGATCTATGAATCAAACAAAAACAAGAATGCTCACCGAAGGGGCTATAATGGTGGCATTAGCTTTTATTTTAAGCTTTTTAAAAATAGTCAATTTCCCTTGGGGCGGTTCTATAACCATTCTCTCTATGCTTCCAATAGTGGTTTTTTCACTTAGATACGGAGCAAAATACGGCTTTGCCGTATCATTCGTTTACTCGGTATTGCAGCTTGTACAAGGAATAGTAGTAGACGGAATTTTTGCTTGGGGACTTACTCCGATGACACTTATTGCCGTTATTTTTCTTGACTATCTCCTCCCATTCACTCTGCTTGGTGCAGCAGGTTTTTTCAACAACGGAAAATTCACAACCGTAATTGCCGGAACAGTAGTATCCGTTATGTTTAGATTTGTTTGCCACTACCTCAGCGGAGTATTTATTTGGAAAACGGTCGGCGAATTGTTGGGCATATCGACAACATCACCGTACCTGTACAGTCTGCTTTATAACGGTGCTTATATGATACCCGAAATGATATTCACAGCTATCGGAGCCGTTATTCTATTCAAAACACCACAGATGCGCAAGCTGTTGGGCTTATCTGAAAATTAACTTAAATCCGCTTCGTTTCGCGAAAGGAGGACTTCATGCCTAAACCTAAAAAACGGTTCGCCAAGATATATCTTGAAATAACCAATCTGTGCAACATGAGCTGCTCCTTTTGTCACGGCACAAAACGCGAGGCGGGGGTTGTTTCGCCTGACGATTTCAAGCTTTTCTGCAACCGCGCCGCTCCTTTTACCGACCACGTCTATCTTCACGTTATGGGCGAGCCCCTGCTCCACCCACAGCTCGGCGAGCTTATCGACACTGCCGCCGCCGAGGGGCTGAAGGTCAGCATAACCACCAACGGAACTCTTCTTCCAAAAGCGTTGCCGTTGCTTCTCTCGAAGGCTGAAAAGCTTTACAAAATAAGCATTTCGCTCCATTCCTTCGAGGCTAATTCGGGCATTGATGCAAAAAAATATTTTGACGGCTGTTTTGATGCCGCCAAACAGCTTGGGAAAGCAGGTGTAATTTCAGCGTTGCGGCTCTGGAATCTGGAAGGGCTTTCCGAAAGTTCTCCGCAAAACACAATGAACGGTGATATCCTTGACCGACTCAAGGAGTTTTTCACCGACGAATGGACAAAAAACCGAAGCGGACAAAAGATTGGCGACGGAGTTTATCTGGAGTGGGGAGAGCGATTCGACTGGCCCGATATGGACGCAGCCGATAAAGGCACCCACGGCTTTTGTTACGCCTTAAAGGACCACGTAGCGGTACTGTGTGACGGAAGCGTGGTGCCCTGTTGCCTTGACGCCGACGGTGTCATTACGCTTGGAAATCTTAAAGAGCAAGAGCTTGGCGAGATACTCGCAAACGAGAAAACCAAACTCCTGCTCCACGGATTTGAAAATCATTCGCTGTGCCACCCCCTGTGCCGCCGTTGCGGCTTTGCAAGAAAGTGGTAAAAACGCAACAACTTAATCCAAAAACAAAAAACCGATGTTTAACATCGGTTTTTTATTGCGTTGAAGACATATCTGTTTTATTCAGCGATTGAAGATATATGCTCATTAGTTTAAAAGCGGTTTCCGCTTCCTTCGGTGAGCAAGAGCCCAACTTTTCCAATATTTCATTTTGCAAACATTCGGGAGATGCATCGTCTTCGGTCAGTATTTCATTTGGCGTAACGTGAAGAGCATTACAAATACGCAAAAAAGTTTCAATTCGCATATTAACCGTTCCCCTCTCTATGTCCGCATAAGTACGATCTGCCAATCCGGACGCCTCCGCCACCTCTGCTTGCGTCATCCCCATTCTCTTGCGAATCAAATGCAATTTATTTCCTATCAAGCGAAAATCAAAAATAAGCATTATAGTTCCTCCTTTTTGCCTTTTACAAGAATTATACCCCCAAAAAGCCTTGACAAACAGGAAGAAAAGGTGTATAATTATATGCAGAATAGTTCCTATAAATAACAGGGAGCGAATTTTTTCAAAAATTAAAGGAGAGAAAAAATGGACAACAAAAAACAGTAAAAATCATACGGTACGTTTTGGCTATTGTACTTCTTGTTGCGGTTGTATTTTTGCCGATGTTTCAGAGCCAAGACGGCGAAAGCTTCTCAAACTTCAGCGAGTTGACCACAGCCATAAAAAGAGCCGGAGAAGTTTCCGATATGGACAAGGAGGGACCCGCATACCAAGACCTTCAGGAAAGCCTTGCAACAATACGAAATGAGATGCAAATTAAATATAAAAAAGATTCCGAGCAAATAACTTTGGTAGAGCCCGAAGCTACAGATCCCGGATTTATTGCATTTACAGGCTTTATTATTCCCGGTCTTACATTGATCTTTGCCATAGTCGGATTGATATCCACTATAAGAAGACTTGTAGCGGTGCTTAAAGACAAGATTGAATGGGAAATCGGAAACAAATCTTTTTATCTTGCTATTATTTTCGGAATAGGAAACCTTATAGTTACTAAATTCCCGCTTATTTTGATGACTCCGCTTATTGTAATCATTCCCATTCTTTTGATTACAGGTAAAGTTGAATTGTCTGGCGAAGGTGCCAATTTCTCGGCGGCTAACGGGTCATTGCAGGGAGGAACTTTGCAGGCTAATTATGTTGCCCAGACACAAATGAATATTACAAGCACTTTTTCGATTTTGGGTTACATAATCGTCGTTCTGACTTTGGGATATATAGCGTTGATAGTTGCTGACAGAAAGCTCTCCCCCAGGCCCAAGAAGGAAAAGAAAAACAAAAAAGCGGAAGAAAACGCAGAAAAAGCCGAGGAGAACTCCGCTGAAAAGCCCGCAGAAAAGCCCGCAGAAAAGCCTGCTGAAAAGCCCGCTGAAAAGCCTGCTGAAAAGCCTGCAGAAAAGCCTGCTGAAAAGCCCGCAGAAAAGCCTGCAGAAAAGCCTGCTGAAAAGCCTGCTGAAACCCCGGCAGAATAAAACACATAAACAAAAAACCGATGTTTAACATCGGTTTTTTGTTTTTTATTCTCCGTTTGCTATGCGGTTGGCTATTTTGAATATCAGCCTGAACATTTCCTCAAAGTACGGGTCGGGAAGCTTTTCGGGTGCCTCAACCTCAAGGGAGAACGCTCCCTTGAAATCAATCTCTTTTAGTGCCTTGCCCACGTTTTCCCAATCCACCACTCCAAAGAACGGAATGAAGTGCTGGTCAACCTTACCCAGATTGTCGTGGATATGTACGGCGGCAAGCTTATCCTTTACCAGGTACACCGACTCCACCGGGTCAACACCGGGAATTACCGCGGCGTGTCCCACGTCAAGGCACATCTTAAAGCAGTCGTCGTTCATCTCCGCTATAAAGTCCAGAATGTTCTGCGGTGTAGCTATTGCGAAATTGGGCATCGGCATATTTTCAAGGCAGATATACACCCCAAACTTGTGTGCCGTTTCGGCAAGCTCGCCGAAGAACTCGCGGTTCATCGCCCACGTCTCCTCGCCCTTATTCTGCTTCAAATCCTCGTGTCCGAAGGGCATAATATTGTGAATAACCCAGTTCTTACAGCCGAGAATGGCACAGCCCTCTATAGAAGCCTTCATTCTGCTCATTCGGTCGGCTCTGTCCTCGGGAGTGTAGTCTCTCGGAGGCCATCTCCAGGGTCCGTGCATCTGATATACCTCAAGCCCCGCCTCGTCGATAAGCACCTTTTCACGCTTCACCGCCTCAAGGAACTCCTCGTTTGATATCTCGCAATGTGCGTGAGAATCGGTCACATTATTACTGAAATCTATAGCTTCAAAGCCTATTTCTCTTAGCTTCTTGTACTTTTCGTCGCCCCAACGGTCAACTTCATACTGTGTATCGCTTATCTTCATTTTTTACCTCTTATTTCTTATAGAATATAGGAGTTGAGATTATTCCCTCTCGTGTCAAGCGGTACTCGTAAGTCCAGGAGCTTTCGGTTGTCTTCCAGCTATTCATCCCAAGCCATCTGAGCTTTTCGTCGGCACAGTGAACGTGACCGAAGCAGTTCTGACGGGAAATAAACGCCTCCACGGTAACCGTGTGCTTACCTGCCGTCAGCTTTCCGATATTGGAAACGTAGGGAGGATAAGCCAAAGTGTCGGTACGCTTTCCGTCAACGTACACAGCCAGCACAGCCGCACGGTAGTGAGGAACACGCACAAGATACTCGCCGTCCTCCTTCACCTCAAGAGGAATGTTATACTTAACGGAGCCGCCGTAGAAAGGAAGCTTCTGTCTTGTGATATCGTCAAATGCAAGCGTCTTTGGAAGTGCGGTTACGGTCGCCTTTCTTCCCAAAAGCTCTACGCCGAAGTTACCAAGCAGGTAAACCGCCTCAACGTTATCGCGTTCACCGAAAGGAATGGTGATTCGGATAATATTCTCGCCCTTCTTTATTGCGGGCAACGGGGTCTTGCGTATCGACATATCGGTGTAGAATCCGCTATCCTTATACTTGACCTCCTTGCCGTTAAGCACTATCTTTGCCTTGTCGGCGTCCTCAAGCGCCAGCTCGGCACCCTTGAAGTTTATATCGCTATAAAATTTAAATTCAAGAGTTACAGTGTGCTCGGCTTCCTTTTCCTCAATAACCCAGGGCTGTGCCTGATTATCCGCGGGATATCCAAGCTCTATACGGAGTGCCTTATCAAGGCGGCGAACCTCCTCGGCGTCCTTAAGCTCATTGTTATCAGCCGCGTATCTTGCCACATCAAGCAAAAGTACGTTGGGCTCGGTAAGCTCGTAAGCAACCTCGGTCGCCGTGTTTTTAATCTCCACGGGAGCCGCCGCAGGAGCACCGCTTGCAGGCAAGCTCATCTCCTCCTTATCGGCAAAGAACACAAGCAAGGAATCGTAATTGTAAAGGTCAACTGTGATTACGGTATTACCGTTTTCGTGCTTGAAGCTCATAGGCGTTACGTTGCCGTTCTGGGTGTTCCACCTCTGGGGATAAAATTCGCCCTTGACCTTGATAATCGTGCGGTCGGAATATCTTACGTCCTTGTTGTCGCTTTCCTGAGCCTGAGCAACAAAGAGCCACATTCCGTCGTTATCTCTGCGGAGCTGGTGAACGAATCTTTCCGTAAGCGAACCGTTCTTGGTGCGTATCTCAACGTTTCTGAACTCGTCAAGCTCGTCAAGCAGAGAGCTTCTGTTAAAGGATATGCAGGTGGATTTCTTGTAAAGCTTCTCACCTCTGTCGGAGGGCTGTGCGTCCTCGTATTTGGGAGCGTCGCCCATAAATATCAGCTTACCGCCCGCCTTTCTGAAGGCTTCAAGGCGTTCAAGGGTTGTGGAACGAAGTGTCTCGCACTCGGGAACTACAACCGCGTCGTACTCCATTTCGCCAACCTTGAGGGGTGCTCCGCCCTTCTCTGTCAGCGACGGGAAGAGAGACTCACAGATATAGTCGAAGTCAATACTTCCCTTAAGCAGCCAGTTTGTAACGTTTTCAAAATTCTTTTCAAGCTTGTCACGCTCGGTAGCGGTCTGGTCTGTGGGACCCCAGTGGAGCCAATAGCTTTCAACGGGGTGAACCACCGCAACACGCACC
>JAFTLM010000044.1 GCA_017455945.1 Clostridia bacterium
GGTTTCGGGCTTTACCACAACAGGAGCCTCTATCCTGACCGAAATAGAATCTTTGCACAAAGGCGTGCTCTTCTGGCGTAGCTTTACCCACTGGGTGGGCGGGATGGGAGTGCTTGTCTTTATGATGGCTATTCTGCCCTCAACCGGCGGTCAGAATATGCACCTTATGCGTGCCGAGGTTCCCGGGCCTACAAAGGGAAAACTGGTACCCAAAACCCGTCAGACCGCACTTATACTGTACGGAATATATTTTGTACTCACCTTTATAGAGTTTGTGCTGCTGTTGTTCTGTAAAATGCCCGTTTACGATGCCCTTGTAAACAGCTTTGCTACGGCGGGTACAGGCGGATTTTCTGTCCTTAATAACTCGATAGGAGGATATAACAATCCCGCCGCCGAATGGGTTATAGCAATATTTATGTTCATTTTTGGCGTGAACTTTAACCTTTATTTCTTCATGCTTATAGGTAAGTTTCGGGCTGCTTTCAAAAGTGAAGAGTTTAAAGTATATGCGGCACTTTGTATTTTTTCGACGCTTCTTGTTGCTGTAAATACAGCCCCTATGTTCGAACAAATAGGAGACGGTATTCGCCATTCCTTTTTTCAAGTAACTACTATTATGTCTACTACGGGTTTTTCGACTGTTGATTTTAACCTGTGGCCTGATTTTTCAAAAACGTTACTTGTGTTGCTTATGTTGATTGGTGCCTGTGCCGGATCTACAGCCGGAGGATTGAAGGTTTCCCGTATTATTATTGTTGTTAAAGGAATGTTTGGACAGATTAAACGTCTTGTTCGCCCTCATTCGGTAAACGTAGTAAGACTCGATGGAGAAGCGGTACCGGATGAGACTGTCAGAGCGGCTACCGGATATGTTTCGATATATCTTCTTCTGATAGTTTTTACAACGCTTTTCTTGTCACTGGATGGGTTTGGACTTGAAACTAATCTTACTGCTACACTGGCTTGTATAAACAATATCGGTCCCGGACTTGACGTTGTTGGCCCAATGAGTAATTTTTCTGCGTTCTCGATTCTGTCTAAAATATTACTGTCGTTCAATATGCTGTTGGGAAGATTGGAAATAATGCCGATGCTGATATTGCTATCTCCTATGACTTGGAAAAAACGGTAAGGAGCTTTGAATGAAGAAAAGTAAAGAAAAAAATCTGTTTAATCGCGAAAAAGGCACCACCGCATTTATAACTGTTGGATTTGCAGTCCTTATTCTGTTTGGAACGCTACTTTTAAGCCTTCCGATATCCTCGGCGGAAGGAAGATTTACGTCATTTTCTGACTCCTTGTTTACTGCTACCAGTGCAACGTGTGTAACCGGTTTGTCTGTAGTTGATACAGCTACCTATTGGAGCCTTTTCGGACAGCTTGTAATATTGGGGTTAATACAGATAGGCGGATTGGGCTTTATGTCGCTTGCTTTTATGCTGTCAATGATAATCAAGCGAAGAATCTCTCCGCATGAGCGTATGCTTCTAATGCAATCCTACAATATAAACAATTATGAGAACACATTGGGGTTTGTAAAACGGATAGCAAAATACACATTTGGAATAGAATTTGTCGGAGCACTGTTGCTTTCGTTTAGATTTATTCCCGATTTTGGTTGGGGAAACGGAATATACAAAAGTGTTTTTCATTCTGTTTCCGCCTTTTGTAATGCGGGGTTTGACATTATAGGCGTGGGAAATCCCGAAATAAAGGCTATGTCGCATTATGTTGCCGATCCTCTTGTAAACATTACTTTGATGCTCCTTATAGCTTTAGGAGGAATCGGATTTGTGGTTGTAAATGATTTGTCGAACTGTGTGAAAACCAAAAAACGCATAAGTGTATACACTAAAATTGTTCTTGTGCTTACTGTCGGACTTATTTTGAGCGGAGCTTTGATGTTTTTGGGACTTGAGTGGAACAACCCAAACACGATTGGAAACAAAAGCTTAGGGGAAAAAATACTGGCATCGTTTTTTCACTCGGTAACTCTTAGAACCGCAGGCTTTTCTATGATAGACAACAGTATGTTGACTTCGGGTACACAGTTGATGTCTATGGTGTTTATGTTTATAGGTGGGGCATCGGGTTCAACCGCAGGCGGCGTTAAAGTGGTCACTGTCGGAGTACTTGTTTATACGGTAATTTGTGTAGCCATAGGTAAAAGGAATGTTTCGATATTTGGACGCAAACTGTCAAATGAGAGCTTTATGAAGGCTGTTACTATAGTAATGATACAGTTCTTTTTAGTAATTTTGTCAACGTTGATTATATCTGTTTCTATGAATACGGATGTAATAAAGGCTGCTTTCGAAAGTGTGTCCGCAAGCGGTACGGTTGGGTTATCGCTTAATTTCACTCCGACATTGAATACGTTGTCAAGGTTTGTTATAATATTCCTTATGTACTTTGGAAGAGTGGGAATACTGAGCATTACTTATACGTTTACTGTAAATGTGAGGGACGAAAAATCTATAATAACATACCCTGAAGCTAATTTGCTTATAGGGTAAATACAGGAGGTAGAATGAAAAGTTTTTGTATAATAGGACTGGGTGAGTTCGGTATGACACTTGCCCGTGAGCTTGCCGGATACGGATGTCAAATAATGGCGATAGATGTTGACGGAGAAAAAATAAATGAAATCGCAGATGTGGTAACAAACGCTGTGATAGGAGATCCCACTAACGACAGTGTGCTTCGTGCCTGTGGTGCGGCGGATTATGATTGTGCGGTAGTGTGTCTTCAAACTAATATGAATGACAATATATTGCTTAGTATAATGCTAAAGGAGCTTGGTATAAAAAAGGTCATAAGCAGAGCATCAAACGAAAAGCATAAAACAGTTCTTGAAAGGCTTGGAATAGATACAGTAGTTTTTCCGGAACGCGATACTGCTGAAAAATTGGCTTATGTTATATCTAAAAACAATATAACCGATTATATCGAATTTGACGGTTATAAATTGATTGAATGTAAAGTCCCTGATGCTTGGGAGGGGAAAAGTCTTTTTGATATGGATATACGAAAAAAATACGGTGTGAGTGTTATAGCTGTGAGAAGTGCGGAAGGCGAAAGAACAGTTGATGTTTCTCCCAATCCCACAAGAAAATTTAAATGCGGAGAGATGATATCGGTAGTCGGTGAAGATAAAGATATTGATAAATTTGCGTCCAGACTTTTATAACTTTTTGATTCAAAAGCAAATTTGACTGTTATCGTGAGGCTATGCAAAGCATATTTGTCAAAAAAAGAGTATTGTCAAGCATCTTTTGCTTGACACGGCATTTGTTTGGTGATAAAATTATCATACAGTATACGCACAGGAGGAATTATTATGAAAAAGTTTTTGTGTTGTTTGTTGGTGCTTTGCTTGGCGTTAGCGTTTTTGGCTTCCTGCGAAGACAAGAAAGAAACTGAAAACGCAGAGCAGGTGGTAAACACCGCACTTGAAAAGAACAGATCGCTTAAATCATATGAAGCCGAGCTGAAACTTGAAATTCAAATGTTTATGCAGGGTTTATCGGTTGAAATGCCGATTACTATGAATATGAAGGCCAAAAACGTCGGTGACGATGATGAGGTCAGCTCTGCAGAAATTGGTATGTTTCTGTTTGGCGCGAATATGTCGATGAATATGTATATGGAAAACGGCTGGCTGTATTCTGATGACGGAACTGTAAAGTATAAGAAAATTATCAGCGGCGACGCCGAGTCGGTGGATAGATTTTGCGATCAGTTGATAGAGAATGTCCCGTCCGAATTTTTCGGAGAAAAAACTCTGAAGACAAATAAGGACGGAACAAAAAGCATTTCTTTAGTTTTGCCGATAGATAAGCTTAAGGGAATATCCGACGGAATGTTTGGGGAGTTCTACAACGAACTGCTTTTGCCTATATTGGGAGCGGACGCGTCAACCGATTCCTTTGAGAATGCGGTCGAGGTTACGTATACAGTGGGCAAAAACGGCTACCTGGCAAGTATGGATATGAAGATAGATTTGGATACCGAGCTCCCGCTTGATAATACCGATTTTACGGCGGATACGAACGTGGTGCTGCTTATATCCATAAACTACAGTAACATAAACGGCGACGTTACGCCAACTCCGCCGAAGGGTTATTTGAATTTTAAAGAGCATGTTGAGAATGAACCGAGCGGAGATAACGTCGGTGGGAATGAGGGTCCGAGTTTTTCGGACCCCGATTTTCCTCCAACGGTTATTCCCAATGATACAGTACCCGATGACCTTAGCTTCAAAGGCGAAACCGTTACCTTTTTTACACGCAACGATAACGAGTTGTGGAAAAACGAAATGGATACCGACTCTACATTAATGCACACGCTTTACGATGCCGTTTATTACAGAAACAAAACAGTCGAAAGTGAGCTTGGAGTCAAAATAGAACAGATATCTCAGGCGGGGGATTATGCCAATTCGAAAAACTGGAATTCAACACTCCGCAATTCGGTGCTTACCAAAAGCGAGGATTTTGACGTGGCGGCAGTGTGTGCCTCCACCGGCTCGCCTCTTGCCGTTGAAGGAATGTACCAAAATGTTTTTGACGTTCCTTATATCAATCTTGAGATGCCATGGTGGAACAAATCGGTTACAGAGGGAACGGAGCTGTTTTATACTTCATATTTTCTGGGCGGAGATATTACCTGTACGCAGATGCTTAACAGCGTAGGCGTCTTCTATAATAAGGACGTTTTTAAATCACTTTACGGCAACGCGGGCTACGATATACACAAGACTGTAAAAAACGGCGAGTGGACTTTGGACTATATGTACATTTTGGCGGCGGGTGCCTGGTGTGACGATGATTCAAGCGGGGTTCTGAGCAAAGGCGATATGATAGGCTTTATGCCCACTTCAAATTCAAACAACGATTGGCGAATGGATGCCTGGCTTCCCGCACTCGGTGTAAGCACTGTCGATATGGTTGACGGATATCCCGAGCTTGGTTTTTATAACGAGCATACGGTGGAAGCCTTTGAAAAGCTGCAACAGCTTTACAATAATTGCCCCGGAACACTTGAAAGTGACGGAACGGTTACGAAGTTTGTAAGGGGAGAGCAGTTGTTTTATATGGATAGCGTTTTGACGGGTGCGAGCCTGCTTATGACGGATTGCGATTTCGAAATCCTTCCTATGCCCAAATATGACAGTTCTCAGAGCGAGTACCATACCACTTTTTCGGGGCAATCGACACTTTTGGCGATTCCCGCTACCTGTAATAAACAGGAGGCTGTGGGAGCAACGCTTGAGCTTATGGCTTCCGAAAGCTATACTCTGGTGCGTCCCGCTTGCTACGACTTCTGTTTTGGTAAAGATTATTATGAGGGTGATAACAACGTCAGGATGTTTAATACCGTGATTGACGGAGCTGTTTTTGATTTTGGATTCTGCTTTTCGCAACAATCGCTTAACAATATAACTTCCTTGTTCAGAGACGTAAACGCCGATATTACGGTGAAATATGAATCGAATAAGGATAAATACCGAATGAAGCTTGAAGAGCTTACAGACAGATTGGACGAAATATCATTTTTGATGAACTGAAAGGGCTGAATTACAGCCCTTTTTTCAATTTGTTAAAAAAATGGATTTACAATTTGATTTTTTTGTGGTATGATAAAACCGCCAAACTAATCAAATATTGCAAAACAGGTATAAATTTCTTTTTTGGGGGAAGGTATATTTTCCCCAAGGAAAAAAGCTGTCCGTAAGGACAGCTTTTTTGTTTATCGATATTAAATTAAAAATTCAACTCGTCTATAACGCCGAGATCCCAAGCAAGGCGGGAAACAACGTACTTGTCTCTTATGTCCTTGGAGGTCTTGAAGGTCATAGGAACCAGCTTCTCGTCGATTCCTATTTCGGATGCCGTTTTGGGACACTTTATCGTGTCAAGAATTTTGTCAAGCTCGGACGAAGAAGGAAGCTCCTCGTCGATGATTTTAAGGATTTTGTCCCAGTTGTCGGAAATCAGCTTTATGCGGTCACGGTGCTTTTCAGCACTGTATTTCTGCTCCTTCTTTTCAAGAGCTATCATAGATTCGGCACCTTCGCCCACAAACGCTCGAAGCTGTTCGTTCCAGTCTTCGGTGCTAAAGCTCTCCGCGTATTCGGTAGCTTTTTTGATGTTCGGAGTCAGAGCCTTTATCTGCTCATATGCCGCAAGCGTGTAGCGTGTTCCTATGGCACATTGAATGCCGTGGAGGTCAACCGAGGTGCCGAAGGAAAGTCCTCTCATATCCCAAACGTGAGACATATAGTGCTCGCCGCCCGAAGCGGGACGGGAAATCCCTGCGAACTCCATAGCATTTCCCGAAATAATAAGCCCCTCAAAAACCGCGGCGATGGCGGTGTCGTTTTTTTTCAAAAGCCCATCGGCGTTATCGACGCATTTTTTGAGAGCGGTTCTTACCAAATCGGCAACCTTTTCGCAATAGTATTCTCCGTTGATAAGATTTGAAATACGCCATTCGCAAATACTGATGTATTTTGCAAGCATATCTCCAAGCCCCGATTTTGCCATATGCTCCGGGGCGGTTTTTAAGATGTCCACGTCGCCGATTATTACGTTGGGGCATTTGGAGGGCAAGGAAATTTTCAGTCCGTCACGAACCATAGAGGAGCTGTTTGAAGCGTATCCGTCCATAGAGGGGGCGGTGGCGATTATTATGTAAGGCTTACCCGTTACGGTTGCAAGAATTTTTGAAATATCGTTGAGAACGCCGGATCCTATGGTCACGATGATGTCGCACTCAATATCAAAATGCATAACAGCAGAGCCGACGCTGTTTTCATCTGGTTCAAGAGATTTTTGCGGAAAAACGTATTCCGAATACTTAATGCCGTTTTCGTCAAGCAGGCTGTGAACGGTGTCTCCCGCAAGAGGGTAAGTGTTAACGTCCGCGATAATAAAGGCTTTTTGTGCGTTGTATTTCTTTATGTATTTGGGAAGTGTTTTCACGGCACCGTTGGATATCACGTATTCATCAACGGTACACACGTGTCTCTTTCCGCATTCGCATATCTGATCTGTTGGCTTAAACATAGAGTTCTCCTTGTTTTTGTGATGTGAATACCATAATTATAATATGAAACTGCGAATATGTCAATATGTGCAAACAAACTTGATAAAATAATAAA
>JAFTLM010000045.1 GCA_017455945.1 Clostridia bacterium
TTCCATCTCGGTTATGCTGATAAGGGATTTTTTGTAAATGTCGTGATATCCTGCGGCATTCGCGGCTTCTATCACGGCTCTCTCGTCGGTGTACTTGCGAACCGACCTACCTTCGACGAGCTTGAAGCCCGTCCACTCTTTACCTGCGAGTGCTTTTGCCAGAGCGTACTCTTGAATTTCATCTGCCCACTTTTTGATATCGGGTAACTTTGCAAGGACATCTTCAATTTCTGCGTCTGTTAAAAGCGGTGGCATCTTGAATTCGCTTTGCGCAAGCCGTAGCTTATCTTCGGCTCTGGCTCGGCACTTGACTGCGGCTTTGCAAAAGATGCACCACTCGCCGGGGCAATACTCACCCTCGCCCTTGAAGGCTTTTTCTGCTTTAGGGACGAGTTCCTTCGTAGCCCATTTTTTGAGCTTTGCAACCGTGGTTTCCCAAGTGCTGACGTTCTCTCGGCGGGGCTGGAAAATTGTGAGCTTGACCTTCTTGATTTGGTACTGTTCTTCGTACTGCTTCAAGGCGGCAAGCGCATACAATTTCATCTGCGGATTTTCCTCCGAGTCGACGAGTAACCCTTGACCGTATTTAAGGTCGATGATATGTATTCGACCTCTGCTTACGATAAGGCAGTCACCTGTGCCAAACCCCTCGGGGACGTAGCAAGAGAAATCAAGCCTCTGCTCAATGAAAACTTGTGTGTCCGGGTCGCGCCTACGCTCCTTGGTTACTTGCTCCATAACGAAATCTGCGTAATCGTCGGTGCAAGTTTCCATCTCATCGGTATCGTAAACGGACACAGGGCGCTCACTCCTCAATTTGAGCCTTCGTTTGAGTTTGTGTTCCGCAAGTGCGTGAGCTGCAGTACCTTCCGCTGCCGCAGTGGTTTCTCGGTCGGCGAACTCTCGCTCAAGCCTTGCTGACGGGTTACAGTTCAGCCAACGATGTGAAGATGATGCAGATAAAAGCGCGTGGTCGTTAGGTGGCATTTTCCGCACCTCCTTCATCCGTAGCCGTGATGGTGATTTCCGTCACCGCCCCTTTCGGAATGGTAATGGTCAACTTGGAGGCATCACCGAAAATCTCATTTAACAATCTATCCGTGCCTTTCGTTGCTCCGCTTGCACCGCCACCATTCGTCATGGGCTTGGAAACACTGATTTTTAAGTTGTGTTTCAATCCTTACTCCTCCTTCGAGGGGCTTGTTGTTTTTGTTGCTCCTCACCTAAAAGCCTCGGGAGAGCGAAAAATTGAAGGGTTCGGAAAAACTTTTTTGAAATTATTTTTTGCGGTCTCGAGACGGAAGTAAATGGCGCGGGGCGTAACACCCTCTCTTGCGGCGATTTCTTCAATCGAGACTTGGTCGATAGCCACCTCCCAAATAAGGTCTGCCTGTGCTTTCGGAAGATTGCCGTAGAGCTTCTGGCGCATAGCATCAAGCTCCGCCCATTCTTCGAGTTCTTCCATTGCGGATTCGTCAGCAACAAGCTCTATAGGATTAATGAAGGGTTCTTCGCCTTCATCGGCGCAGAGGTTCTTTGTCATACCGCTAACGTGGCGGTTGAGCAGACGCCAGTTGTTGTAGCTATCCTTATTGAGCCTGTCCGCGAATTCTGCGGGAGTGAGTTTGCGCACCGTGGCGCGTTCTTCGGGAAGGGCAATGGAAAGTCTGTGCTGATAGTCGTTTTCAAGGCAGATTTCCATTTCGGCGGCATCGACCTCAATGGTCACTTTTTCCTTGCCACAATCGTACTTGAGAGTGATTTTTACTGTGTTTGCGTTCTTTTTCATTTTTTGTCTCCTTTTTCTTCGCATTTGTGTCGTAATGGGTAGAAATTGGAGGAAAAATATGATATAATGTATAAAGAAAGGCCTCAGCAATTTCTACTGAGGCTATCGTCTTCTTAACTTGGGTAATCGGCAA
>JAFTLM010000046.1 GCA_017455945.1 Clostridia bacterium
ATTTTTTATATTGACCGGATACTGCAATTTTTTCTCATAAACCCACATACTTAATTATCCTCCCAATCGCAAGTGTTTTCCCAGGGCCACGGGCGTTTTATCCAGCTCCACTCGTCGCAGTTGTTGTCTGATGTTGCCGTAAGCGGTCCATAGGCTTCTTCATAGAGTGCCGTAGCTTTTTTCAGCTCATCGTTATATTTGCGAAAATATTTGAGTGCCATTCGGTTGCAGGGGTGAGAGTCGAGGAAGAGGTTGAGCTCGTGGACTGTAAAAGCCAACTCACGCACTCTGCAAAGCATCTTTTCTCTTTCTGCACAGTTTCTGTTGTTCAACACTTCCTACCTCCCTCCCCTGCTTTGAAGGGCAGGTCAAGCTCTGCAAATATAGTGCCTCGCGAAAGCCCGACTGCAGGCTCGTTTATATTCCTGAACTGCTGTTTGACAGCATAAACCATAGCAAGAGGGCACCCCTCCATTGCACCGTTCTCTTCAATGGGATTTATTTCGTTCCCACGGCAGTCGAACAGTGCATCGAGGTCCGCACTCGCCATATTTTTATCATAATTCATATAAGGTCACACTTTCTTGTTGTAATAGGGCATCGCCCTATTACATATTATGACAAAATTTGCCAAGTGTGAATTTTAATGAATGGCGGCGGAGAGAACGGGGGAACGAGTCGCTTTTTGCAAAAAGCTCCGCAAAAACCTTTCTGATGAAAGTTTTTTTGATTGTTTTGTGCGTTGCCGTTCACTCGTCGGCTGAACACCGACGAGTTTGTTGGGATAATGGTTGGGAGCTTTAGATTGCTGTCGGAGCGTACTGCCGAAGGGCGTCAGGGACCACTTGCCCTGCCGCCCCTCACGAAACAGTTACAAAAAAAATGGAGGTATTGAGCCGACATTTTTCGTATTGCGACGGATATGTTCGCACCGCACCCATAAGAGCCCCCACGCCAGTGGGTGCGAGTCAAGGCTGCACAAGCCTTGTCGCTCACCGCAGTGAGCGAAACTCCCCAAACGGCGTTTTTCTTTTTGCGAACCACAATTGGTGGTTGCGAAGCAATTGACGGTGTTTAGCAGTCAAAACCAATTGTAGCAGAATCGCTTGCGATTCGATTTTCATTTTTTGCGCCTTTGGCTTCAAAAAGAAAAAGTGGACTAACGGTTTGGATAGCTTTATTTCTGTAGGTTTACAGCGATTTTGTAAGGCATAATTCGGAACTCCGCTTTCTTTTGACACAAAAGGCGCAAAAGAAAGCTCCCTTAAATTTTCGAAGTCAAGAAAAAGCAACAAAAAATTAAAATAAATTTCCAATTATAAAATCCGAATGACGGTGAACAATATTAACAGAGCGCGAAAGCGTCTCAATTCAATATAGATTATTAAACAGAAATATGGGCGGAGGCTGACGCTTTCGCGCAGATTTCAGAACAGGAGAAATCTAATTATGGCAAGTAACAAGACACTTGTTCCCGAGGCAAAGGAAGCTCTTAACCAGTTTAAGATGCAGGCTGCCAGTGAAGTAGGCGTTAACCTTAAGAACGGCTACAACGGCGACCTCACTTCTCGTCAGGCGGGTTCTGTAGGCGGTCAGATGGTAAACAATATGAACCCCGTACGAACTATGAGATTTGAACGTCATAACCGAATATCGCAAGGACACAAGATAACCGTCAAGTACGCGTTTTCCCTTACGGTATAAGGCTTTGATGAAATAAAACGTACGGAGGGACAAAGAAAATGAAGGACACCAAAACCATTTACGAACAGCTTGGAGGTACATACCGCAAGGATTGCGGCAACCTCGTTCCCGACGTGGAGCTTCCCGAACAGAAGCCCATCGGCAAATACGGCAAGATGCACCTTGACTATCTCAAGCAGCACCGTCGTGGAAGGTACTCCGCCTTGCTCGGTGAAGGACTGCTCAATGCCTACCTTGCCGACGTGGACGAACAGGCACACGAAATGCTGACCTCTCTGACAGTTGAGCTTGCCAAGACTCAAGGCATCGACGAACACCTCAAGGCAACCGATCAAATGCGGTGGGTACAGATGATG
>JAFTLM010000047.1 GCA_017455945.1 Clostridia bacterium
TCAACTGAGTTGCGTAAATTGTGGGATCAAGGTTTTTGTTGGTCTCTCCTTGATGCCAAAGAATCGCACATATTTCAGAGGTTTCTTGTGCCTTTATAGCATATTCAACCGCCTTTTCATACAGATCTTCATCATCTGATCCCGTATATCCCTTCTGCCACCAGTAGATGCTTGATCCGCCCTTTGCTACGGGAACAAGACCGATCTCACGATCAAAGGTATCTACAAAGGCTTTGGCAAAGGATGCACACAAGCTGACCTCGTCCTCTCTGTTTGTATCATTCATTCTGAGAGGTTCTTCCATCTTGACCCATTCACCGTCGGAATTCATTTCAAGAATTTTGTCGGTCTCGATAACGTCAACGGCCGATTGCAGACCTCTGCCCACCATATTGGACTGTCCCATAAGGATTACCGACTGCATTTTTGTATATCGCTTTGTATCGTCGAAATCCTCATAGTTTTTCTTTATAAACGCTACAAGCTCTTCTGCCTGAACTTTAGCACCCTCAGCAGTGGGATGACTGTCCTTTCCGTCCTTGCTGGCAGAAAGCGTTACAACTTTGATATCATATCCGTTTTCGGCGGTATAAACGTTCTCGATAAGATATTGAGAACGGTCGGTCGCCTTTGTTTTAGTCTCGTTTGCCATACAGCCGAATACGAAAAGCATTGGAACGTCCTTGCCGTACTGTGTCGTAATTGTGTCTATCATTTCGCCAAATTTAGCATCATAGGTAGTATAGTCGTCTCCGGCCGTCCACAGACTGTTGTCGTTGGTATTAAGATTTATAACAACAATGTCGGGAGTGCGTGAGGGTACAAACTTCGTTGTACCTCTGTTATAGTTTGCGTAGGGATAAACATTTTCAAAAAAGTTGTCCTCACCATAGCCGTATACTATGCCCATACCACTTTTGGCAAGTATGCTGTAATCGACTCCGAGAATATCAGCCGTCAAATACGCATACGACAGCGTTGCGTCGTGGTGGTTTCCCTCGGACGCTTCCGAAAGTCCGTAGCCTGCCGATATCGAATCGCCTATAAATTCAATAAGATATCCGCTATCCTTGGGAGCGCTACATACAGAGCCGTTTAACCTGATGGAGTTGAAGTCCACCTTCGAACCGTCAATAAGACCGGTTTCGTTTATAATCTTTACAGTATGAAGTCCACTCGTAAGATTCTCGGCAATCGTCAGATTGGACGTACCGGCGGCAACTGCAACGTTTTTTTTTATTGTTTCGTCAACTGTTACCGAAAGCTTTATTGCCTTTGCGGTAGTAATATTAAGCCCAACATAGCCCTCGCACTCAAGAGCAAGAGATATTCCCGACGCGGCGTGGTCGGCAGTAAGCTTACCGTCTACAAAGCCCGCTCTTCCAAGGAGCTTCAAATCAACGTCCTCGGTTAAGGGAATAAGCTCTGTATCACCTTCGGTGTTATATCCTTTTTTCACTGTTCTGCCGTATTTATCCTTTACGGTATTATCGGCAATCGTAAGAGTATAGGTTTCAGACGATGAAAGCTCGCCTGCAAATATCCATTTGTTTCCGTTGCCCTCGGCATACCAAGAGCCTTCGACCTCTTCACCGTTGCTATCCTTAAGCGATACAGCCTCAAGGAAGCTCCACTCGGTTACGGGTGCGGTAAACTGAACGAAAAGCTTGTCACCATCAATCGCCTTCCACTGCTTGGATGAGCTGCTTTGGGATTCAGACCACGCATAAGTAGTTGTCTTAATACCCTTAATCTTACCGTCAACGAGAGAGCTGTAAAGTATTTCGGGTGCCGTATCCTTAAGATAATAGTCGAAGAACTTGCAGAATGCCACGTAGCGGTCATAATTGTAAACAGGGTCAACTCCGGTGGGAAAATCGTGTCCTATGTCTATCATATCGACAGCGATAAACTCGGAATTGCTGTTTCTGTACGCTTCTTTTTCAAGTTCCCAATACGAACAGCCGTTGCCCGTATCCTTCTGTCCACAGGCAATCATAGTTGGAACACACTGGCTGTTAACTATATATCTCGATCTGCTTGAACCGTTGCCCATAGAGTGGTAAGCGCAGGTAATAGACGCATCCAAGGGATTTCCTTCCTTGTCAGTAAGGAAGGGCTGCTCACCGAGAGGCTTGCCCGCGTTTTTGTTGCCCTCAACAATATTTTCGGCACCGGTGCTTGTAAGCAATGACATATAGGAGGACTTTGAATGTCCGTAAACGCCTATCTTGCTGTTCGAATATCCGTACTCATCGGCATAATACTTGATACATCTTATAGCCGCCGTATGGACCTTTACTCCGTCATAGCTCTGAATGGTGTATTGAGGCTCACAATGATCCCAGCCACCAACCTCGACGGTCATAAACGGCATATACTCGTGGTCGTAGCAAACCGTAGTATATCCTCTGAAAAGGAAGCCTACGCTATGCTGTCTTGTAAGCTTTATAGCGTTACCGCCGCGAGGCGTACCCGAAGAAGCAAGCACCGCCACGGGAGTTTCCTTAACAGGCTCAGAGGGGTATACAATGTCCATCTTGTACTGAGTATCCTCGTCCGTCATTGTGCTTCCGTCCTTCATAACGATATCATAGATATCCTCGGCACAAATCCAGTTTCCGTTTTCGTCAACGTTAAGTCCCGCCGCACTTACCTTTTTTATAACGGATTCCTGAGTATTCCAGGTTGAAACGGTAAAGTCAAGAGCCGCCTGCGTGCTTTGCGTTGCTGCCTCGAAGAACACAACGTCTCTGGCAAGTCTGTAACCGGCAGGCAAAACGTAACTCATATCGGAGCTTACGGTTCTCTCGCCTGTGTATTTACCGTTCTTTATAATATCGTAACGAATCTGCTGTACACTGCTATCAATAAATGGAGAAACAGCAAGTGCCTGATTGTTGTAGTCCAGTACTGTAACAACGTATCCCTCGGCAAGATAGTCGGCGATAATCGTCTCATCGCTTTCCGTACCGGGATATTCACCCATATGGTTTATAACGTAAACTATAAGCGAATCGTTGCTTTCAACTGTAGCGTCTGCGTATGATGTGATGTCAACCGTCATACCAAACTCATCAGTGTAGGTGTTATAATCTATCTGCATACTCTCAAACGCATCGTACAATTCGGTATTCTCCGTCTCGGCAAAGGAAACGGCAGACATTACGCCAAGAACTGTAATAAGTACAAGAGCCATCGCTATTATTTTCTTAATCATATCCCCGGTCTCCTTTCTTACTCAACTATTGCTCCCTGAGAAAACTCAACGGTATATGATTTTCCGTAAATCTTCACACCGCCGTGATTCACATAAGGCTTAACAGTAAACTCAACCGCCGTCTCCATAGGAATATCGATAACCTCTATAGCCGCAAGATAAGATGCGTCAAGAGACTCGGCTGTAATATCGTTCTTGTCCGAGCTGACTTTTTTAAATACAAGGCTTGAATTCTTATCGCCACTCTTTGTCTGCGAACCGTTTTTGTCGGTATATACTGCGGTAATTTCATAACCTATTGAGCCGCCGTAAAGACTATCTATACCCGAAACAAAACGCACACCATAGGTGTTTTCAGAGAAAAACGTTTTTGTTTGCGTGCCCTTTAACTCCGAACCGATTCCGTTTCCGAGAGATATGAGGTTAATATAGGCAACGTCAAGAATACCGTCCTGATATTTGTATTCAGACATTTCAAGAAGTCTTACCTTGTCCTTGACACCGTCCGTTTCCTTTTCAATAAAGTGCATAGGCATATCGGCACAAGGCTCTCTCTTTTCATTATAAACGTAGTAAGCTATTTTGCCGTTTACATAGAGCGTATAAGTGTTGTCAATCCCGTCTACAAGTATGGCAATATCGGTAAATTCGCTGTCGGTGATCTGAGCTGCCACTATGGGCTGACCGCTGCTTGTTACCAAATCATAGGTTACGCCGCGAAGGATAATATACATATTGTTAGTGCCGCCTCTTACTGCGAGAATAGGAGCACTCTTCTTATCCATAGGCTTGTATATTTCAGCAACGTTAAGAGTTGCACCTGTCTCTGAGGTAAATCTTACCGAGGTCTCGATAAGGAAATCGTCCGAATCAACAAACAAATCCTTTACAGCGTCAATATAAGCCGATGTGCTGTCTCTAAGCTTGGTGTGATCTACACGGAGATACTTGGAGCCATCCTCACCGAGAAGCTGTACCGAAGTTACTGTCTCGCCGTCGGTGTTGGTGCGTGTCGAATCAAGAACGCTGTAGTTCCAGCCGCCGTCAAGCTTCACAATCGCCTCTTCAACCCCTGCTTTTGTTTCAAAGTCTATCTCAAGATCCTCAATTTCAGCCTTGGGGTAGTATACGGCAAAATCGTCAAACCACATTTCGTTGTATTGCGTTCTGATTCTGAAGGAGTAGGTCTGAACATCGCCTGCGATAGCAAGTGTGTTCGTTGCCGCAAACTCACCGTCAATGTATACGTCATAGGAAACCCACTTGGTTCCGTTTCCGTGGATATGAATTCCTATATTCGTCCAATCCTGATATTTGAGCTGTCCTATCGGGTCTGTATTATTACTTGTGTACAAATATCCGTGCTCGTCTCTGGAAAGGAAGTGTCTGTAAGTGGTTTTAGAAGAATCGTAGCCAAATGGACCAACTCCTGAATTGCGCTGCTCAACGAAGGATATAAACGACGTCTTTGAACCTGCCTCATCGCTCTTGGTTACAAATTTAACCTTGGTTTCAAAGAAGAGCTCCTGTCCGTAATACTCCATATCTCTGTCACCGAAGGGATAGAATACTTTTTGGGTCGAGTTAGTGGAAACAAGACTTACGACCGTATTGCCGTTGTCGTCGATAATGGTTGCGTGCTCTTTTTCAAACCTATAGTCGGTATTTTCCTGAGTAGGAGTATAATACTCATTTGTATCAAGATATTCCCAGCCCGAAAAGTCGGTGGAGAAAATATTCTCGGGAGTAATTTTTACTGCCTTAATGTTGTCGATATAGTAATCGGCGGTAGAACCGGTCGCACCCTGGAAAAGTCTGAGCATATCGGTATAGAAATTCTTGTTGGCAACAAGCTTATCAACGAAAACGGGGTTTCCGTCGGCATCCGTAATCTGGCATCCGTCAGCATCGCAAAGGTAGCTCTTTACAAAGCTGGTGTAAGGAAGCGTGTGCTTAACACCCGCATCGTCAAGGAAATAGGACTTGTTGAGACCTTCAAGGAACGAATGTGCCTTCGTGGACGTGTTATAGTTTAATACGGGGTAGGAATCAACTATAACGTCGCCGTCTATCTTAAGCGTTGCCGTATCTTTCTCACTGTTGAATATTATCTCGATGTGATAGGTCTTGTCGACCTCTACGTCCATATCAAGTACGTTATTGAGGAAAACAAACTTTCCACTATGATTGAAGCTCAAAATTCTAAACGCATTAGCTGTTCCCGCTGAGTCCAAGCGTCTCCAGCTTACAATATGGTTAAGACCCGTGTAACCCGTGCCAATCTCCTCCAACTGAAAATCAAAGCTAAAGGAAAGTCCATCGGTTTTAAGAGGGTCGAACGCTCCGTTACCCATATAAAGGTCGGTCTGGCTGTTATTGGTTCCGTTCGTTACCTTAAGAGCCTTACCGCCGTTAAATTCCGCAACCTTATATACCGACGAAGTGCCAACGTTGAATGCATCCGCAACCTCAGAGAGGTCATTCCAAGCTGTTTTGTTCATCGTAGTACCGGTTGCAAGGCTCTCAAAGTCAACGTCCCAGATAAGATCAGTTTCTTCGATGGGTGCGGTTCGCTCTGCCTCGTAAAGCATAACGTTATCTACACAAGCCGAAAATTTTGCCGGATTGTTGTCAGCATTGAGTTTATTAAGTACTCTTATGTACGACGTAGTGTTTGTAGTATTGGGAGAACCTATATCATCGCTGAAAACGTATTCGCCGTTAAAAAACACGTCATATTCACCGGTCGTACCGTCGCAAAGCACGGCAATATTAGCCCATTTGTTAAGCTCAAAAGTAAATCCCGTAAGCTCATTTGACTTGTTAAGCAGATTACCCTTTGAGTCTACACGGCAAAAGTTCATATAGTTGGTTGTACCCGATGACGTAGTGTACACCCAACCGAGGAGCGCCGTAGGCTTATCGGCACCGGTTGCGGCATCTACGGGAAAAGCAGAAAATCTGACGTCCATAGAGGTAACGAATGAGGTTCCCGCAAGCTTTATGTCTTTCTCATATAAGTGGAGAACATATTGACCGTCATCGAGGTATGAAACCATATTTTCGGCATTGTCGGGGTCAGCCTTTGCCTTTACACCGCTTAACCCGCCTATCTTTGAAAGTCTGTCAGCCGATACGGTCTCGGTAGCCAAAATCGCGTCGCTTGTAACCACTTCATCGTTTGTAAAGTTTTCAAAGGAAATGTATTCGTTGTAGAGCGCAGAATCCATAATAGGAACTTTGGGTTCTTCGGGCTCGACAGGCTCTTCGGGAGTCTCACCGCTCTCCACGTTGCCGTCACCAACGCCGTATCTTACAGTATCCATATACCATGTTGAGCCGGATTTATTGTGCATAAATCGGATACTGCTCATGCTGTAAATATTTACCATAGCAAGTTCTTTAACGAGCTCACCGTCAAGATAAAGCTCTACCATCTTGGTAGACGTGTCAACTACCACTTTAACGGTATGCCAAGCATTTAGCGACATGGTCGTTTCGGTAGAAACATACTTTGAGTCCGAGCCTCTCATCTCAAGAGTCTCGTCGACTGTCAAGCGAACAAGAGGAGTGGCAGCAGAGGTTGCTGTAGAGCTTGTTTTCAAATTCAACGCAATAAGGCTTAAACTCTCAGTTCCCAGCTGGGTTACGTTAAGTTTTGTTTCCACAAAAAACTTTGTACCCGCAAGATCAGGTACGTCTGTAGTAACAGTGAAACAACCGTTTGCACCGGAAAGGACGGTTCTTTCTTTTTCGTCTTCGACTATCGTGGCATACACGGGCACAGTACCTGCCGTAGAACCAAGCTTTACGCCGTTTATGGTGGGAGCTGCCGACAATGCGGCGCCAACCATTCCACTTGAGAAATCGAGGCTGTGCGATATTGTGGAATCTTCTTCAACAACACCGTAGCTTATAGTATCTATGTTCCACTGCCAACCCGATTTATTGTGCATAAACCTAAATTTGGCTAAGCTGTATGCGTCTACAGTAGTAATTGAGTGTTTGAAGTCACCGTCAAGATAAAGCTCAACCGTGCTTGTAGGCTCGTCTACCACAAGCTTAACGGTATGCCACTCACCCAAACCGATTTGTGCAGTAGTATCATCATATTTATCAGCACTTGAAGATGTCTCTGAATTTCTCATTTCAAAGGACAGGTCAGGCTTCAAACGAAGAGTAGCATAATCCGTCACAGACGCCGTTTCGCTTGGCATCATACTCGTTCCGATAAGGCACATCTCGGCAGTACCCGCTGCGGCTATGTTAAATCTTATCTCTACAAAGTATTTCGTGCCGATTAATGCGGGCACGTCTGTAGCCGTATAGAAACAGGCGTTGCTTCCGTAAAGAACGGTTTTTCCGTCCTTTGTGGCATATTTAGGTGCACCTTGAAAGTTACTAAACGTTACGCCGTTTATAGTAGGGTTTGCCGACAATGCGGTGTCAACCGTTCCGGCGGAAAAGTCAACGCTATGCGATATTGCAGCCGTCTCGCCCTCTGCCTTGCTTTCAACAGCAAAAAGCGGGAGAGAAACAACTACCGTCAGCACAGCCAACAGTGCGCAAGCAAAGCGCAGGATTGAGTTTGTTTTTGTGATTTTCATAAAATCCTCCTTAAAATTTCCTGAAAATGTTTTTTAGTGAAAGTAAAACTTTTGTGATTTCGTAAAAATGTGTCTCTGCGTAGATTTAATTTGCCGTCAATTCTCTACTGTTACTTTAACTGCAAATTATATTCCATTTTCATTTTACACTTCCGGATAAGATTATTCAAGAAAAAACACACACAATTATAGAAAATTCTCACATAGACTTGCATTTTAAATTTCTTTATGTTAAAATAAAAACATCACAAAAGGATTGAGAATTAACAAGGGAGGCAGAGATATGGGAAAACGAGTTTATACGGATAAATGGATAGTAAAAGAACGCAATGACAAGATAACACGCTATCTGCACAGAAGTTTTGGAACTTGGATTATGCACTGGCATAATGAAATGGAAATAGTACACATTCTCGACGAACCCGCACCGCTTATTGTCGGTAACGCACAGTATACCGCACACAAGGGCGATTTTTGTATAATACGCGGTTGTGAGCTTCATCAATTTCTTTTCGACAAGCAAAACAAAAAAGCCGCAGAAATATGTAAATTTAATCTTACACTTGCGTATAGCCTTTGCAAAAAATTTCAATATCCGAAAACATTTATAACCAAAGCCGAAATAGACACCGTACCGGGGCTTTACGACAAGCTATGTGACACGTTTAATGAGCTTAGCAAGCACGCTGACGGTGCGGGAAGCGATGCCCTTGCCGACTGCTATACGGTATTACTCTACACTCTCCTTTCCGAGCATTTTCCGTCGGATGCAAATATATTCACCTACGATTCAAGTGCAATGCAAAATTTGCAAATGCTGCTTGACTATATAAATCTCAATTATGAAAAAGACATCTCACTGCAAACTCTTGCCGATAAAATAAATTACTCGGTAAACTACGTTTCCTCTCTTTTCAAAAAATACAGCAGCATAACCTTCAAGGAATATTTAGACAGAATACGAATAAGCCACGCCGCAGAGCTGATACGAATAAGCGATACAAATCACAGTTTCACTGAAATTTCAGCACGCTGTGGCTATGAAAATATCCGAACCTTCAACAACGTTTTCAAGCGTATTATGGGCTGCACGCCAACAGATTACAAGGAAGGCTCCGCATATTACAACTTAGACCAATAAGCTTAGCCTAAGTAGACTTGAACCGATAAGCCCGACGTCTATAAATTTTCGTGTCTTTGGGCGTCACTCGCCTTGAAAAGTCCGCACTTGTCTGCGGCTCACGTCACCCAAATCCATCAAAAATTTATTAGACGGCGGGTGCA
>JAFTLM010000048.1 GCA_017455945.1 Clostridia bacterium
ATCAAAATAGGCGGAGAATGGTCGGTAAAATGCCATAATGAAAACGCCTTCTTCCTTGAATATTGCCGTGTGAAAAAACAAAACGGTGAGTTTTCGGAAAAGCTTCCGATATTGGCAATACAAAGACTTTTGAGTCAAGAAGAATATCGCGGGAACATAATTCTCGAATACACTTTTGATACTATTACACCTCTTGAAAACATTTCGTTAGCAATAGAAGACCCGCGTATACAAAAAATAACAGTGGACGGAAACGCTATCGATACGACACCGAGTGGATATTTCTTCGAAAAGACATTTGAAAAAATTCATATAGGTAATATTTCTGTGGGAAGGCATACAATAGAAATCGAACGTGAATTCTATCCGCTTTCAATGGTTACAAACGCATTGACACAATTGTTTGAAACCAGACACGGTATCGAGCTTGAGCCAATGTATTTGATTGGAGATTTTCTTGTGAAGGGACACAGATACAGATCGGATAACGGCTCTGCGGTTTTTACACCCGATTTTACTCTTTCGGCTTTGCCCAAAGAGACAAACACTTTCGGTGAGCTTACGGATAACGGATTTCCCTTCTTTGTCGGCGAAATATCTCTTTTCAAGAATTTTGAAATTAATGAAAACAGAGATTTGTCAAAAGCAAAACTGAGAATCGAAACTATGAACGCCGGATGCGGTGAGCTTTTTGTAAACGGAAAGTATGCAGGTGATATTAATCGAGCCCCCTGCGATATAGCTATTGGCGATTTTTTAAAAAATGGTATAAACGCCGTTGAAATAAAATTGTATACTACACTTTTCAATATCGTGGGGCCGTTCCACAGACCGCTTGGAAATTTAGGCAACACATTTGGCGGAGGTTACGCAAATCCCGATGCGGCTTGGCTCAGTGTAGACACCTCTGTCCCCGGATGGGAAAAGAAATTAAGCAAACCGAATGACACTTGGACAAACAGATATAATGTAGCTCCGCTCGGGATAAAAAATATTTCAATAATTTTTTGAAAACAAAAAAGAGACACGCAATAGAGCGGCACTCTTAAGGACAGTTTTTACCTACCGACAGAAAAAAACAGAAACCGCAGATTGATTTTCTGCGGTTTTTGTGTTATAATGAGGTGCGGGTTTAGCACTATGTGTTTATTAAATAAAGGCGAAACTTGCGATAAATAAAAGTTTGGTGGAGGACTTCAATATGATAAAAATCATTGATACATATCCGCAGATTGAAACTTTTTTTGACAATGGAATTTTCAATATAGAGAAATGGGAATTATATATTAATTCCATATATGCTAATTCCGCATATATTTTCAAGGACGATTTAATGGATTGTTTGGATAACGGAGATTATACATATGAAAAAGATGTGTTGCCGATTCTCAATGCTGTTTTTGATAATCCGCAATTAGAAACTTTACATTCCTCTTTTTGTCGTATTACAGATGACCTGAATAAAAAAATACTTGACCGTTTCGGGTGTGAATTGAACGTTGATATTGTCTTGTATATTGGCCTTTGTAATGCTGCAGGATGGGCAACCACGGTAAATGGACGAGATGTAGTATTGCTTGGGATAGAAAAAATACTTGAACTGAATTGGTGTGATGATTCTTCAATGTATGGACTTGTTTATCACGAATTGGGGCATATATATCACAAACAATACGGTATGTTTCATCAACGTAGTGATGATAATGCTCGGAATTTTGTATGGCAGTTGTTTACCGAGGGAATAGCAATGTATTTCGAACAAGCTCTGGTTAATGACTTCAACTATTACCATCAAAACAAAAACGGTTGGTTGGAATGGTGCGATAATCATTATAAGCAAATATTATCAGATTATTATTCTGATTTGCCGACGATGACAAAATCAAATCAGCACTATTTTGGAGATTGGGTAAGATATCGCGGAAAAGGAGATGTTGGATATTACCTTGGAACAAAATTTGTTCAGCAATTATGTGATAGATATTCGATTGAGCAGTTGATAAATATGAACATTGATGATATATACCAAGAATATCTGGTCTTTACTGAATCGAAATCGTGACCGAAAATTTTACTTTGTGAGACATATTGAAACGTTAGCAGGCCAAAGCCTCCCTTGTGTAAAGGGAGCCTTGGTTAGTGCAAGCCTATTTGTTTGCAAGCAGACGGAAATTTGGTTATAGTCTTTAATTGTGGCAGACGAAGCACTGCATTTGTGTCCACAAAAGCAAAATACGGCATACCTCTTTCGAAATATGCCGTATTTTTGAAAACTGTCCTTTAGGGTGAGCCCCTATTTGCGTGTCTCTTTTAATAATTACTCCATCAAGGCGTCTCTTGCTATTTTCATAGAGCGTAAGAGAGGTTGCTCCTTGGAGGATACGGAAATATAGTTTTGCACGCAAAGGTACATACAAACTCCAAGTCGTGCCCCCATCTGACGGAGCAGACGGCTTTCAGCACCGTTGGCAAGATAGAGAAAGGGTGTACCGTCAAGTTCTTTCTTCAATCTGTGAATTATATTCAGATTTGCCATAAGCTCGTCTTCTGTTCTTGCAAAGTTAACTATTTTTACAACGTCCGCACCTCTTCTCTTTTGTTCGAGGGCAATTTTCAAAGTTTTTTCTTCATCAAAAAAGTCGTGGATATGCGTGGACATCAAAGCCTCTCCGCCCATATCATGTATCTTTTTTATGAGTGCTTCTTGCTTTGCAACAGCCTCGGGGTCAAAGGTAAGCTCGTTGGGTTCTTTATGGTAAAGATCTCCCTCCACGTCACAAAGTGTTCCGCCCGCTTCAAGTCCGAGAAGCAGCAATTCAACACGCTCATCATCGGTCAAATCTTTGTTGCTGTGACTGCGATAGCTGGTCAAATATATAGGCTTATTACGACAGTATGAAAATATTTTCTTAAGTTGCTCAAGCGTTCTGTATTCGGGCAACAGGTTTTCAAGCTGTATTCCGAAAGCTTCCGCGCCATCATATTGGGAATTCATTATCGTGCAGATCATGTCCGATGGGGTTGAATCCTGCACCATAGCGCAAAGCAATGGCTTTTGATAGGTAAGAAATGTCGGTTTCATGTATATATGCTCCTTTAAATTTAGTAATCAATAATAGAAAAACTACTACAAAATTTCATCGTTGAAAATGTTATTTGTTTTGTTTACAAATTAACTTTAACCTCTGGTCATGGCTATTCTTCCACCGTCAATAAAATGATTGCTACCTGTAATAAACGCTGCCCTATCCGATGCCAAATACAAAATAAAGTCGACTATTTCTTGTGTCTCTGCAGCTCTACCAACAAGCGTTTTTAATTTACCCATAGCCTCACGCGTAAGTACCGGTCCCGGACTTACACATACAGCTCTTACGTTATGTGGAGCACCATATATTGCAACCGATTTGGTTAATGCGTTCATAAGCCCCGCTTTGGAAACCGAATACGCCATAGAAAGCGTAGCTTCTTCTCCGCAGATCGAGCCCAAATAAATTATAACACCGCTTTTTTGCTTAACCATTTGGCGCATAACAGCTTGCGAAAAATAGTAAGGTCCCTTGAGATTTACATCAACACCCCAATCGAAAATTTCCGCCGGCATATCAAGCCAATCGCCTTGATAGTTGTTACATCGCCTTTCACAGCCTCCGGCGCAATTTATCAATATGTCAATTCTTCCGAATTTTTCTATTGCCTTATCGGTGGCGTCTAAAACCTGCTCATACTGTCTTACATCGCACACAGCATATTCAGCCTTGCCGACATTTTTTGCATTAATTTCTGCTACTTTTTCTACAAGTGCGTTTTCATTAATATCAACCAAAAGAACATTTGCACCTTCTTGGGCAAGGCATTTGGCGCTGAGAAAGCCAATGCCGGATGCGCCACCCGTTATTACAGCAGTTTTGTTCTGAAATTCCATTCCTTATCCCTCCGTTTGTTCAATTATAAATCGTCAGACATACGTTCTTGACTTACTGCTCTATTTTACAAATCTCTTTCTTTCAAATATTGATCCATTATGGGGCTGTTTTTCGCTTCAACAAATGTATCGGCATTAACTCCTGCAAGCTCGCGCTTAAGTCCGTCATACAGTGTAGTCAACTCGCTCTGCTTCATGCCTGTAACCTCAAGAACTTTAGAGTTGTCCATAATTCTGTCAAAGAGGCGGTCATATATAAGCTGATATCTTACGCCCATAGGGTTAGG
>JAFTLM010000049.1 GCA_017455945.1 Clostridia bacterium
ACTTTTCAAAGTCTCCGTCCTCAATAAGATAATTCATACTGTCCAAGCAACAAGTCACCGCCTGAACCGTCCCGAAAAGCTCAAAGCTCCGCATATCCTGAAGCAGATACAGAATGTTTTTATTTCCAACAACAGTTCCGCGGTTATACGCTTCGTTAAGCATTTCCGCACTGCCGTCAACGCCTATCATATCAAAGCCTCTGCTTGCCAGCTCGTATGTCATACTTCCTGTTCCGCACGCAAGGTCAAGAACTATGTCGGGTTTTGTAATCATATATTTTTCAAAGCAGGATTCTATAAAATCCGCCCATTTTGCATAATCTATTTCAGCGTTCAGCCTATCGTAAACACCGGCAATAGAATCATACCCTTCCGAAAAGCTCATCACTTTACCTCTTCAAAATTCATTTTGTCGAATATCTTATATATGTCTCCCGCACCCATAACCACAAGAAGATCACCCTCGCGAAGTTCGTGCTCAAGATATTCTATTATATTATCGTTGTCTCCAACGTACAGTCCGTTTTCAAGATTTTCGGCAACCTTTTTAGCGCTGACAGTTCCGTCGTCCGCTTCGCGTGCGGCGTAAATATCGGCTATTATCGCTTTATCGACACTGCCGAAGGAAGAAATCAGCTCTTCAAACAGTCCTGCGGTTCTTGAATAAGTATGTGGCTGAAAAACACAATAAATGCGGTTATATCCAAGCTTGAGTGCTCCCTCCAGGGTTCTTTTTATCTCAGTCGGATGATGACCGTAGTCGTCATACACGTCGGCACCGCACCATTTGCCTTTAAACTCCATACGCCGATCTGCACCGGTATATTCCGAAAGTCCTGCCGATATTTTTGCACCGCCTATTCCGCACAAATACGCCACGGCACAGGTTGCAAGAGCGTTATAAATATTATGCTCACCCGAAACAGACATCTTAACGTGGCAAAAATCTTCTCCCAAAAGTTTTACGTCAAATTCGGGATACCCCCCACTAAAGCATATATTATCTGCATAAAACATAGCATTTTTGTCGAGCGTGGAAAAACCGATTTTCCTTCCGTTACACCCCTGTATTGATTTTATCACGTTATCGTCATCGGCATTATAAACCACGCAACCGTTTGAGGAAAATGCTATATCTGCAAACTTTCCAAAAGACGAATAAATGTGCTCCATACTTTCAAAATAGTCCACGTGATCCATTTCCACATTGAGAATCACGGTTATGGTAGGATAAAAATGAAGAAATGAGTCCATATACTCACACGCTTCGAATATGAAGTTTTCCGATTCGCCTATTCTGTATGCCCCGCCCATACTTTTTAATGAAGCCCCCGAAAGGACGGTGGGGTCCGAATCGGCTTCCATAAAAACAGACGCACACATAGACGTACAGGTACTTTTCCCGTGCATTCCGCTTATACCGATACGTCTGCCGTATCCTGTCATAAGATAGCCCATAAAATCGGCACGTGATATACAAGGAATTTGAAGTTCAAGAGCTCTTTTATATTCGGGATTATCTTCGGATATGGCAACTGTATACACCACGGCATCATACCCTTCAAGATTATCGGCATTATGCTCGTAGAAAAGCACGATTCCTTTTTTTTCAAGACTTTCCGTAAGAACGGTTTTTGTTCTGTCGGAGCCGCCTACATTGTACCCGCGTTTTTTTGAGATAAGTGCCAACGAAGACATATTGATACCGCCCACACCTATAAAAAACAAGCTTTTACAAGGTGCAAGCATTTCTTCGATTTTTTCAGCACCGAAACAAGTATTTTGAACGGACATATTTTCAGCCTTTCTTTAATCTACACAGTATGTGAATGTTTTTTGAAAAATTATGTAAACACAGTGAATTTGTACAAGTTTAATTTACAAAAAAAACTTTTTATGTTTGAATAATTGTCACAAAATTGATGTATAATGATGTCGTACATAGGAAAACTTGAAATTACGTCAAGTAGTTCTATAATCTGCAATCGGAAAGGAAAGTCACAGTATGAAAATCACAGATATCAAAATCAGACATTTATTTGACGACGGTCCGATGAAGGCAATTGCATCGGTAACATTTGATGCACAGCTTGCCGTTCACGACATTAAAATAATGAATGCTCGCGACAAATTCTTCATCGTTATGCCCAGTCGCAAAAATCCCGATGACACTTACAGAGACATCGTTCACCCAATCAATGCCGAGTTCAGAGCTATGCTTGAAAAAGAAGTTTTGGAAGCGTACAATCAGGCTCTTGTTGAAGCTGAAAACGCCAAACTTTCAACTACCGAAGAAACGGCTGAGGAACAGCCCGTATAAAATTACATCGACTACCGATGCCGTCAAGGCATCGGTTTTTATATTTCACTGTGCGAAACAAACACTCTTTCATTTTCAACAGAAACAATGCAAAAACTGTTGCCGTAGCCCAAGCTTCCGGGATTTACAACCGTAAGGTCTTTATTCAATATCACTCCGCCTACGTTTGCGCCCTTTTCTAAAGTATATGTCAACGGGGTGTGCGTATGACCGTACATAAGTATATCTGCACCTATTTGCGAAGCATATATCACAGCTCTCACGTCACCGCTTTTCACAGAAAAAGAATCGCCGTGTGTTATAAGAATTTTGTGACCGTAAAATTCAAGCAGCTTTTCTTTGGGCAAACTCTCTGCATAAGACGAAAAAAATCCGTCGCAGTTCCCTCTTACTTGATGTACACAAAAATTTCTTGAAGAGACACATTTTTCCACGTCACCTGCTCCGTCGCCAAGATGTATGAGCTGCCCGGGGCGAAATTTTTCGTGAAGCTTCAGTTGATTTTTTAACAAGGTTTCAAGAATGTTATATCTGCCGTGAGTATCTGAAACAACTATAAAATCCATAATCAACACTTACCCGCAACAACACGCCGGGCATTTTCTTCGTACACAACATTGGGAATTGCCAGATTTATTTTTTTATCTGAAATTTCCAATATTAAACTGTCACATTCTTCAAGCTCACCGTCTATACAAATCCGTTCTTTCTTTTCAAACGCAATCTCAACCTTTTTGCACTTAATATACTCCAAAACCTTATCTCTGTTTTTTATACTAAGGTGTGTACCTTTTTTATATTTACCTACAAGCCCCAAAAACGTAATTCTCGAAACGTAATTTATAAAGCAAATATCCATCACTCCGTCGTTTATTTCAGCAAGAGGAGCAGAATGAAAGCCGCCGCCGTAAAAACCACCGTTTGCAAAAAACGCCAAAAGGAACTTTTTCTTTTCTCTTCTGACCCCATCTACGGTACACGTAAACTCTATGCCGCTTTTTTTAATAAATTCTCCGATCAGCCCCAAAACATACGCCATTTTAGACGGAACATACGGCTTTTTCTTTATTAGGTCGGTTCTTGCAACAACCTCACAGTCCAAACCAATGTTAGCAACATTTATGCAATATCTGCCGTTATACTTTATAATGTCACATTTTTGTGCTTTCGCATCAATTTGAGCATTGATATCAAAAAAGAGCTCTTTATCTCCAAAATTGCGAACAAAATCGTTTCCGGTACCTATAGGAATTACCGCAAGCTCGTGACGGTCAAAATCAGCCAAACCGTTAACGCACTCATTTACCGTTCCGTCTCCTCCGCAAGCATAAAATCTATATATTTCTCCCGTATTTTGGCAATCTAAGCATACGTTTTTTATAAAAACTTCCGCGTCACCAATTGATTCAGTGAGATATATCTCATAATCTACCGCTCTTTTTTGGCACACAGAATGTATATTTTCTGTCAATTTGTCGACCTTATTACCTTTTCCTGCGTGAGCATTAATCACAAAGCAATGTTTCATAAGCACCTCATAACGACTATATTGAAGACACGTATATGTTATTATACCACTTTTTATTTGTTTTGTCTACCTTTTTTCACGATTTTTAAAACTTTGCATATTATGCTTATAAGTCAACTTATTTTGGAGGGCAATTATGCAAATCGACAAAAAATCTTTAAATATGCTTTTATCGCTTAATGATGCACAGCTTGTAAACGTTATAAAAACGATAAGCGAAAAATCGGGGTTGGATCTGTCAAGCTTCAACATCACCGCAAACGATGTCAAAAGCATACGTTACGCTCTTGAAAATGCAAGCGATGAGGACATAAAAAGAGCTCAGGAAAGCATAAACAATTTCAAAAAGAGATAGGTGAGAATATGGCAGAAGAAAAAACGAACGGCACTCCCGATCTGTCGGGCATACTCGGAGAGTTGCTTGCCAACCAAGAGCTTATGTCTAAAATAAGCAATATTGCAAGCAGTGCGGATAAAGAATCGCCAGAACACACATCAAACACTCCTGCCGATATTAACGGGCTGCTTTCCGATCCCAATATAATCGCCAAATTGCCCGATGTTATAGGTCTTATAAAACCGCTTATGTCGAGTTCTACGCCAATACAAAAGCCAAACAATACGTTTGATAAACGGCTTGAACTGCTGATAGCGATGAAGCCTTATTTAAGCGCCAAACGCTGTGAAGCAATTGATTATATTACCAAAATGAGTAAAATTGCCGAAACAGTCAAGGGATTAAAATTATAGGAGGCATTATGTACACAAAGAATACTTTCAGAAACGATGACACTATAATAATTCCTGAAAACTATAACGGAAACGCTTTTACCGAAAAGAGTGTCTTAAACGACACCTTAGCCGAAACTTTACAGATTGAAAAAAGCGAAGATGAGTATACAGCAAAACAAGAAAGCTCAACAGAAGAAAATCAAACAGAGGCATCCCCATCCAACACTTTTATTTCTTCTCTTTTTCCGCCAAAAGTTTCAAATTCGGGCGGAATACTTAACAACATCGGTCTTGAAGAACTTATAATTCTCGGAGTACTTGTTTTGCTCTATCAAAGCGACGCGGACAATGATATTCTTCTTATGCTGTTTTTGCTTTTGTTTTACAAATAGGAACTTTATTATTGACGGAAAGCAAAATTTGTGGTAAAATAAAGTATAAAAACAAGGAGGTCTATATGGAAAATTTACGCAACACCCCCATAAAAGCACTCCACGGAGTAGGGGCGGTTAAAGCCAAAGCATACGCAAAACTGGGAGTAGAAACACTGTACGACCTTCTTTTTCATTTTCCGCGAGCTTACGAAAACAGAGGCGACATTAAAAAGCTTGGGGAATGTGACGGAACGTCCAAAAACGCCGTTATCCTTACCATAGCCACCGCTCCCAAAATTGCCAGAATCCGCAGAGGAATGAATCTTTTGAAATTCCGTGCTTACGACGAGAGCGGAATGTGTGAGATAACCTATTTCAATCAAGATTATCTTAAAACGTCGTTTCCTATGGGAGTCAGCTTTCGTTTCTACGGTAAAGTAGAACGTGTCGGGAACAAATTTTCAATGTCATCTCCGTCCCACGAACTTTATGCCGAAAGCTTGAAGCTCCCGGATTTTACCCCAATATATCCGTTATCTGAGGGGCTGTCTCAAAAACAAATCGTACAAAACACAGCCCTTGTGCTCGAAATGGCAAAAAGCGGACTTGACGATTATCTGCCTTATGAAATCAGGACAGAAAACAAATTATGCACACTTTCAACAGCGTTAAAAGAAATTCATTCGCCCACATCATACGCCGCACTTGCCAACGCAAAAAAAAGACTTATATTTGATGAGTTTTTTCTTTTCTCCATTGGCATAAACACCGCCGCCAAAATACAGAAGGAAACCGGGGCTCCGATTTTCAAGGACACGGACATATCGGAATTGTTATCTCTTCTTCCCTACTCTCTCACAAATGCTCAAAAACGCACGGTTGCGGATATTGCTTCTGACGTTTCCAAAGACGTTCCTATGGGAAGAATCGTTATCGGTGACGTGGGATGCGGAAAGACGGTCTGTGCCGCGGCTGCTATGTTGATGGCAGTCAGAAACGGATATCAAGCCGCACTTATGGCTCCTACAGAAATACTTGCGTGTCAGCATCAAAATGACCTTGCACCGATTTTTGAAAAAATGGGCATCAGATGCGAGCTTCTTGTCGGAGCGCTTACACCTGCAAAAAAGCGGAAAATACACGAGTGCCTCTCAAGAAAAGAAATCGATATCGTTATCGGAACTCAGGCGTTGCTGTCAGAGGGTGTAGAATTTGCCTCCTTAGGATTGGTGGTTGTGGACGAACAGCACCGTTTTGGTGTAGAACAGCGTGCCATACTCTCAAAAAAAGGCGAAAAACCGCATCTGTTGGTTATGAGTGCGACGCCTATCCCCCGTTCTATGGCACTTGCAATGTACGGAAATCTCGACAAAACAATAATCGACGAAATTCCTCCGGGACGTCAACGGGTAGATACTTTCCTTGTAAATGAATCTTACAGATCAAGACTTGACACCTTTATCAAAAAACAGGTAGAAGACGGAGGACAGGTATACATAGTATGCCCTGCAGTCGAAGAGACAGAGGAAGACAGCGGAGAGGTTTCACTTTATGACATTTCCGAATATCAGATGCTTGAAAGCAAGCCGCCGCTCAAAGCGGCGATACAATATTCGGAAGAAATTTCCCTAAAATTTCCCGAATTTAAGACCGCATTTGTTCACGGAAAGCTTAAAAGCTCTGAAAAAGAAAAAATAATGTCCGCATTTGTTTCCGGCGAAACTAAAATATTAGTTTCAACTACTGTCATCGAGGTAGGCGTAAACGTTCCCAACGCTTGTCTGATGATAGTCGAAAACGCCGAACGCTTTGGACTTTCTCAGTTACATCAGTTGCGAGGTCGTGTAGGCCGAGGCACGCGAAAATCTTAATGTATACTTGTTTCGGATTCACGCACCGAAAACGCTGAAAAACGTTTGAAAACAATGTGCAACACGTATGACGGCTACAAAATAGCAGAAGCCGACCTGGCATTAAGAGGTCCGGGTGACTTTTTGAAGGACTCAGTTTCTTCTGCTTTGAGACAGAGCGGCGGAATAAAATTCAGAATTGCAGATATGTGTAACGATTCAGAATTGATGAACAGTGCTTTTTCTTCAGCCAAAAAGCTGTTGGAAGAAAGCCCGGAGCTTAAGAACTATCCTCTGCTTGCCGAAAAAGTTTTTTCGGCTTGGAACACGGATAAAAGCTCGATAAGTTAAAATTGGATGCCGATTATTTGTCGGCATCCAATCTTTTTTTGGTTAATTTGGCTTGAGATATCCTTAACATAACGCTAACCACAAGAGATTCTATTACTATCCCCCCCGCTATTCCAAGAGCCACCTGCAGAGTATTTAAACCGTAAGTTTTGGCAGCCAGGCCGTCACCGAGAATAATATTGCTCATTGTATAGAAAAGCGAACCTCCCGGAACAAGCGGAATAATAGACGCGGTAATAAAAACAATAGACGGCGTTTTTAAAACACGGGCAAAAATATTTGCGTAAATCACACAAACGATAGTTGCCAAAAAGTTGGATAGGAACAGGTTTGCCCCCCACAAATCCATAAAAACGTACACGGCGGTAGCAATTAATCCACCGACAGCGGCAACAGGAACGTGTTTTAACTTTATTCCAAACAAAACGGCAAAGCCTGCCGCACCAAGCGTACCTGTAACAATAAGTTTTAAGATGTTAAGCATCCACATTTTTCAACCTCACACAATCCACGCACCCAGGCAAAACAGAGCAATCGTATAACCGAAAGCTATAATTGCCGCCAACAAAACCGACTGAATAAGCTGTAACATTCCCGAAAGAGTATCTCCGCAAAGCAAATCGCGAATTGAGGTACCGAAAGAAAGCCCCGGAATAACAAGCATTATCGTGCCTATAATGATTTTATCATAATTGTCTCCAAAACCGATTTTTGTGAAAAATATCGCACAAAATCCGGCTATTGTGGAAAGCACAAGATTCATAGCAAGTTGGTTTAACGCCTTTGGCGCAAAACTTGAAATCACCATAATCAGCATACCAAGTACCGCGGCGGCTACCGCATCAAGAAACGTCCCCCCGAAAAACAAAGCAAAGGCTCCGCTTATTATCATTGAAACCAATATTCTGACCGTAGTAGAATACGTATTTTCATTTTTGGCTTTCAGTATTCTGTTCTGAGCTTCGTCAAGTGATATTTTTTTAGCACAAAGATCTCTGGATATAGAATTGAGACTGTCAAGCTTTGTAAAATTATTGCTGAATCCGTAAATTCTCCTGGTTTGCATAGCATACTCGCCATCTTCCATTCTTATGGAGGCAATTATGACCGAGGTTATCGAAAACACCTCAACGTGGTTTGCACCGTGAGCCTTACAAATACGGTCCACCGTATCTTCAGCCGCGTGTACTGTTCCGCCACTTCTAAGTAAATTTTCAGCTATATCAAGGGCTGTTCTTAACAGCTTGTCGGAAAACTTTTCGTTTGGATATATTTCCGCTGACGAAATGTTATCGCTCATCTGATTATCGCTCCTTTATCTCAGCATTTTACGTCTTTCCTTATAATCCGGCATATACTTTTCAACCACGCTCCAAAACTCCTTGCTGTGGTTCATATGAACAAGATGTGCCAATTCGTGTACAACCACGTAATCAACAGCCTCGTCGGGATACTGCATAAGAAGAAAGGAAAAACACAAGGTGTTACGGCTTGAACAGGACCCGAACCGTTTTTGTGCCGAAGTTATACGCACAGATTTCGGATCAACGCCCATAATTTTAGAATAATACTCTACTTTCGGCGGTATAATTTCTTTGGCTTTCAGACGCAATTCCTTTGCTTTTTCAGCAGAAATTGAAAAACTTGTCTCTCTTTTTTTCATACGTTCAACAGCCTTTAAAATACTGCTTTCACGTTCGGAAATAAAAGTTTCAATTTGCTTTTCGGACAGATGATACGGGGCACGAACAATTACTTCACCGCCCCGAATAATTTCGGCAACCAGCGTTTTTCGCCCCGAGCGTATAAGTGTATATTCCAAATTACCACCTCATAACTTTCGGTATTAATTATAACACCAAGAAGAATGTTTGTCAATTACTATTTTGTTACGTATTTAAAAGTTATGCTATATCTCAAACAAATCTCCACCCGCGTATCGGGTGGAGATTTGTCTATACGTTCATATATTTATCAAGCCATTCTATGACAATCGGAATGAAAGTGGCGGAATGCCTCATAGGCGTGTGAGGCGCATCCTCCAAAGCTATAAGCTTGTGAGGAATTCCCGCTTTTTCAAAAGCCTCCTGGATTGGTGCCTCAAGGTCAAAAGAGACCGTTTTGTCCGCTGTACCGTGGATTGAAACCGTGGGAGGAAACTTGGTCACATCGGGAACTCTGTGCCAGGGTGTTCCCCAACAGTTGCCGAAGAATTTAAAATCGTCATTATAGAACTCAAGCAAATAGAAGCAAGCCATTCCGCCTGCACTGCCGCCCATAACGGCAATTCGCTCAGCGTCAAAATTGAATTTCGCAGCATTTTCCTTAACGTACAAATACGCAAGATGTACCGCTTCTGCCGCTCGGTCGGCCCCAAGAGTTTCATTCCACGTAGCACGGTGAGCTCCGCTGTCAAAGATAGGATAATCGGGTGATACAACAGCATACCCTGCTTTAGTAAGTGCCTTTGCAAATGTAGGTATATACCCTTGTCGCTTGTTATGAGGCTGAACAAAGCCGCCGCCGTGAACAAATATCACAACCGGGCGAGGCTTTTCCGCCTTTTCGGGCAGTGTAATAACGTCAAGCTTGTAGGCCTGCATCTCACCGTGATAGTTTTCGAGTTGGCAAAAAGTGTGCTCTTCCACGTTCATACCGTCATACGCGGCAAGGTCTTTTGATACAAATTTGCGTTCGGGATCTATGTTTGTCATATTGTGCCTCCGAAAATATTACGTAAAATATGATGTTTAATTATACCATATTTTCGTACTGAAAGTCAATAACATCGATCCAAAAGTTTTTTATTTTCGCGAAGCATATTTGGAATCAAAATGCTCAATAAGCCTATAAACGTTCTTATTGATTTCAGCCATAGCTTCAACAAGTTCAACGTAAGGAACATGGTGATTATCTACCAATCCCTTATTTGCGTCAATACTCGATTCATCCTTCCACACCTTAACACCGTTTTGTGTGGTATATATAACTTCGGGAGAGGGATCGTTGTCAATATACTGGAACCACTGCCATCCAACAAAATTCTTACATTCAAGAAGGCGGAGGGTGTAACACTGATATAAAT